>CAZVVS010000489.1:0-3850 GCA_964630585.1 uncultured Gordonia sp. | reverse complement strand
TATGAGGCGTTCAATGCAGGCGCTCGTCGTGGTCGTCACTGCCGCGGTCATGTGTTTCGCCTTTCCCCCGACGGCATCGGCGGCAGTCGTGCCGTTCCAGATCCAGCCCGCGTCCTACGGCAATCCGAACGGCAGTTTCGACGTCCCACCGATCCGGTGTGCCGTGGAGACCGGTCGGCAGCACGGCGTCGTCACGATCACCGGCGCTGACCGCGGCCGGTGGGGCTGCCTGGCCTTCGGCCGCGTCGGCTGGTTCAACCTGACGACGGGGGCCGCTGGCAGGACCAAGCTATCGAGCGGGCTCAACGGCATTCCGCCGGCCGCGTCCCTGCACACCGGCCCGGGCGACGTCGTGATCCGCATCGAATCCTGGAGCGGTGTGGTCACCCCCGGGTTCGCGACGGTCCGCGTCCCATGACAACTCCTACCCGCTGAACGGCCCGAATACGTTGATCCACTCGTTGATGCGGACGGCGGCGATCGCGCCGACCTCGGCGAACGGATCACCCGCGAGCAGGTCCTCGACGCCCGCACGGTCAGCGGCGTCGACCATCACCCACGCGCAGGTCCCGTCGGCGAACGGGCCGGCCATGCGGACCACTCCGCTCTCGTAGCCCGCGGCGAGCCAGTCGCGATGGGCGGGACGGTGCTCATCGCGCAGTGCGGCGTGCTCGGGGGCATAGGTGTATTCGACGGCGAAATTCGGCATAGCGGCAGCGTAGCCCTCCGATGATGGCCTGGTTCTACGGCTGGGCCACGTCGACGGTGGGATAGGCCGCTCGCAACAGCGCAGGCGAGTTGAATCTCTGCCACTGCCCGGCCGGCTGGGCCAGCCGATCGGCCACCGCCCACAGTGCCGCGGGGTTGTGACCGAACCCGAAGTGCGAACTCCACACGGCGACGTTCTCCGCGTTGTCGCCGGGCAGGTCCAGACAGGTCTGCCAGGCGACCACCCCGTCGAGGCGCGAATAGATCGACGTCGCCGGAACCGTCAGCGGCGCGGTGTCCCGCTCCAGCGGAAGGCCCAACTGCTCGGCGTGCTGCGCCGCGTAACGGCTGAACAGCGGGCTGGCCCAGCTCTGGTCGTGGCGTTGCAGCCGGATGGGACTGCCTAGCGTGATGACCTGGCGGACCTTGTCCGGCGACTGTCGGGCCAGTCGCCGCGCATAGATGCCACCCAGGCTCCAGCCGAGCAGCGACACCGGCTCGCCGTAACGGTCGGCGAGGTGGTCCAATCGCGTGGTCAATCCGTTGAGGATGTGGTCAGTCGGCCCGATATTGCGACCCAACCGCCAGCCGTGCGCGTGATAGCCCAGCGAGCGCACCGAAGCACGCAGTCCCGTCGTCCACCGGTCGTTCGTCATGAATCCGGGCAGGACCAACACCGGATGCCGGTCACCGCGAGGCGCCGTCGCCAGGATCGGCGCCCACGCCGCGGTCGCCCACGCGTCGATGGACGAGCGCCACAGTTCGGTGGAGTACAGCAGGAACGGCGGCTTCTTGCTCGACCACGCCGAACTCGGTCCGCGCCCCCCGGACATGCCCGGGAACGGGGAGGTCGGTTCGTTCGCCGGTGCCACCGTCACTGCGCCCCCATCTCCTCGGCGAGGCCGATCGTCTCCATACCCGACCAGTTGTCGTCGACGAAGTGCGCCAGGACCAGGAGGTCCCGGAGATCGCCGTGACGGTCGCGGATGTGGTCGCGCAACAGCGCCTCCCCGGTGAAGCCCAGCTCGCTGAACATCGCCACGGCATGCCCCTGGTCGGCCGGCAGTTCCACGACGACCTTGCGCCGTCCGTCGGCGATCGTCTGCATGACCGCGTGGCGCGCAAGCGCCTTGCCGACACCGCCGCGACGGCTGTCCTTCCCGACGACGAGCCGGATGTCGCCGACGTGATCGGACCAGCCCGGCCGGGACCGGACCGCGACGTAACCCTCGATGCGTCCGTCGTCGTCGACCATGACCCACTGCGAGACTCGCGCACTGATGAGCCGGCGCACTTCGTCGGCGTTGCCGACATCTTCCTGGATGAAGGTGCGGTCGGCCTCGGGCAGCCCGGTCATGAACTCCACCAGGGCTTCGGTGTGCGCGTCGGTCACTGCCTCGATGGTCATTGCGCGATCTCCTCACTGCGTTGGCGCATGAAGTCGATAATCTTGGGGATGGTGGTCTTTGCGGCGGTCTTCCCGACGACAAGACCGATGTGCCCGGCGGGCAGGCGGAACTGTTCGGCGTCAGGCGAGCCGACGAGGCCCACCAGCGGAGCGGAGCACTTCTCCGGGATGATGTGGTCGCGGTCCGCGGTGACGTGCAGGAACGGCAGTGTGATGTCGCTCAAGTGCACGCGGTCACCCCCGATCACCAGCCGGTCGTTGACCAGCGCGTTGTCCCTCATCATCCCCACCAACTGCTTGGCGACGCCCCCGGGGAACGGGATGTGGTTGTTGCCCCACCCGCTCATCGCCTGGTGGGCACTCACGTAGTCGTCGTTCCACATCTGCTGCCACAGGTTGACGTAGCCGGTGATGTCCGCAGTCGGGGTCAACGACCGGAAGGCCTGCAGCAGCACCTCCGGTGCGACGTTGCCGTCCTCGTTGAAAGTGTCTTCGACCTCGACGCCCGACGCACCCAGCGCGTCGCCCATCGGCCCCATGTGTTGCAGGTCGGTCGGCGTCGTCATCACGGTGAGGCTGCGCAGCGGTGCGTCGGGGTGGTGCGCGGCGTAGAGCACCGAGAGCAGGCCGCCGAAGCAGTAGCCGAGCATGTTGACCTCGTCGGATCCGCTGATCTCGAGGATCCGCTCCACGGCGCCGGGGATGTAGTCGTCGACATAATCCTCGAAGGTGTTCTCGCTGTCGCGCTCGTCGGGGACGCCCCAGTCGAGCATGTAGACGTCGAACCCGGCCTTCAGCAGCTTCTCGATGAAGCTGTTGCCCGGTGCGAGGTCGACGATGAAGCTGCGGTTCAGCAGGCTGTAAATGATCAACACCGGCGGCGCCAGCGTCACGTTGTCACTGCGGTAGTGCCAGAGTTCGCAGCGGCCGGCCGTCCACACCGTGTCCTTGGGCGTGCACCCGAGTTGGGGGCGGGAGACGCCGGTCACCATCTTGATTCCGTTGCGCGCCCGCAGCGCGTTGCGCTCGATCTCTTTGCGGATCCGGTCAACCGGGCTCAGCGGTCGGGGCTGGGTCATCGTCACCGTGTTACTCCTTCCGGTCAGACGTGTGCGACGCGCCGTTGAGCCGGTGTTCGTCGCCGTGGTGGTGGCGCTCGCGTTCGAGCTGCATGGTCAGCCGGCGCACCTCCCGGTCGAGCGCCCCGACCTGGTGCCGCAGCCGTCGGACGTCGGTGCCCGCAGGCAGGTTCACCAAGTGCCAGACCGTCGCGGCGGTGGAGCCGACGCGCTTCCCGACGGTCTTGCGGACCTTGGCCCCCAATCCAAGCGCGAGGTTGAAAGTGTCGCTCTGCACGACCTCGGTCACCGTCGGGGTGAGTGCTTTGTCGACCTTGTCGTAGGCCTGACGCCACAAGGGTTGTTCGCTCATCTCGTCGCCCCCGGTCCGATTCCCCCCGGTGCGCTCCCGTGCATGGCCGCCTCCGCTTGTGGTGTGATCTGGCTCACCTCAGTACTACCACCGTCGGCACGCGCTCAGGTAGGGAGGGGCACACGTCGCGCGCCCTCATTGTGTTCCCGCGGCGCCAATTGCCGCCGCGGGAACACAATTGCGACGCGGGAGAAGCCGAGAACGAGACGAGCCGCGACATCCGATCAAGGATGTCGCGGCTCGAAAAGTGTGGGCGAAGGGGGACTTGAACCCCCACGTCCCGAAGGACACTGGCACCTGAAG
>CAZVVS010000488.1:0-3855 GCA_964630585.1 uncultured Gordonia sp. | reverse complement strand
CACGTTGCAGGATTGCGATACCGCGATCGCCCAGCGCATTGTCGTCGCCGACGAGGATTCGACCGGCGCGCCTGCGCCGTGCGCGGGGGACCGCTCGGGTGCCGTGGGGGTCCACGCCTACGAGGAACTGCTCGCCGGTGCGGCTGACGGTCGTGAGTTCGGCACCCGCACCGACGACGACCTCTACATGCTCTACACCGGCGGCACCACCGGCAAGCCCAAGGGCGTCGTCTGGCGCCAAGAGGACGTGTGGCGCGTCCTCGGGGGCGGCATCGATTGGTACTCCGGCGAGCCGATCTCCGACGAGTGGCAGATGGCCAAGACCGGCGCCGAAGGCGGTCAGCTCGTGCGCTTCCCGATCCCGCCGTTCATCCACGGCGGATCGCAGTGGGCGATCTTCCAGTCGTTGTTCGCCGGCGGGAAGGCCGTCGTCTACCCCGAGTTCGACGGCGAGGAGACCTGGAAGATCATCGACCGCCACGGCGTCAACGTCGTCTTCATCACCGGCGACGCCATGGCACGACCGATGATCGAGGCCTACGAGGCCGGCGACTTCTCGTGCTCGACCTTGGTTTCGGTCGCCTCGTCGGCAGCGCTGTTCTCCCCGACGATCAAGGACCGCTACGTGACGGCATTCCCCAACACCGTCGTCATCGACGCCATCGGGTCGTCGGAAACCGGGTTCGGCGGCATGAGCGTCGTCGTCAAGGGGCAGAGCCACGTCGGTGCGCCGCAGGTCAAGGCCGACCCGGAGACCCACGTCCTGCGTGAGGACGGCACCCCGGTGGAGCCGGGCAGCGGTGAGGTCGGCGTGCTCGCACGCTCGGGCCACGTCCCGCTGCGCTACCACAACGACCCGGAGAAGTCGGCGCGGACGTTCGTCGAATACGACGGCATGCGGTACTCGCTGCCCGGCGACTTCGCGACGCTGGAGGAAGACGGCACGATCACGATGCTCGGCCGCGGCTCGGTGTCGATCAACAGTGGCGGTGAGAAGGTCTTCCCCGAAGAGGTCGAGGCCGCGCTCAAGGCGCATCCCGACGTCTTCGACGTCTCCGTAGTCGGCGTCCCCGACGAGCGGTTCGGCCAGCGCGTCGCCGCCGTCGTCGCCACGACGACCCCGGGCGCGCGCCCTCCGTTGGCGTCGCTGGGCGAGGTCGCCCGCACCGAGCTCGCCGGCTACAAGGTGCCGCGCAGCGTGTGGTTCGTCGACGAGATCAAGCGCTCACCCGCCGGCAAGCCCGACTACCGCTGGGCCGCCTCAGTCGCCGAGTCCCGACCGGCCGACGAAGCCCTGTAAACGCAGCGCAGTTACCCCGACCATCAGCCCGACAACGTCAGGACAGACATGAAAACCCAGCTCAGCGAGCGCTTCGGCATCGAGTACCCGATCTTCGGCTTCACCCCGAGCGAAGACGTCGCCGCTGCGATCAGCCGCGCCGGCGGCCTCGGCGTCCTCGGATGCGTGCGCTTCAACGAGGCCGACGAGCTCGACGCCGTGCTCGAGCGGATGCACGAGCTCACCGAGGGCAAGCCCTTCGGCGTCGACGTCGTCATGCCCGCCAAGATCCCGACTGAGGGTTCCAAGGTCGACCTCGACGCGATGATCCCGCCCGAGCACCGGGCCTTCGTCGAGCGCACCCTCGCCGACCTGGGCGTCCCGCCGCTGCCCGACGGCAGCCGCGTCAACTCCGGTGTCCTGGGCTGGCTGCACTCGGTGGCGCGCAGCCACGTCGACATCGCTATGGAGCACGCCCGCAAGTACGGCCAGATCAAGCTCATCGCCAACGCGCTGGGCTCCCCGCCCGACGACGTCATCTCGCAGGCGCACAGCAACGGCGTCGCCGTCGCCGCGCTGGCCGGCGCCGTCGAGCACGCCCGCAACCACGTCGCGGCCGGTGTCGACATCGTCATCGCCCAGGGCTACGAGGGCGGCGGGCACACCGGCGAGGTCACCTCGATGGTCCTGTGGCCCGAGATCGTCGACGCGATGGGCGACACCGCACCCGTGTTGGCCGCCGGCGGCGTCGGCAGCGGCCGCCAGATCGCCGCGGCGATCGCGCTGGGCGCCCAGGGTGTGTGGATGGGCACCTACTGGCTCACCGCCGCCGAGTACAAGCTCGGCGCCACCGGCGACGGGCCGTCGACGGTCCAGGAGGCGCTCCTGAAGGCGACGTCGCGCGACACCGTGCGCCGCCGCATCTACTCCGGCAAACCGGCGCGCCTTTTGAAGACCAAGTGGACCGATGCCTGGGACGCCGCGAATGCGCCCGAGCCGCTACCGATGCCGCTGCAGAACCTGCTCGTCGCGGATGCGCACGCGCGCATCTCGGCGTCGGACGATCCGGGCGTCATCGCGATGCCCGCCGGGCAGATCGTCGGACGGATGAACGCGATCACCCCCGTCGCCGACCTCATCGCCGACCTGGTCGGCGAGTACGGCGAGGCGGTCGCGCGGATGAACGCCACGATGTAGCCGGGCAATGGCCCGATCCGCCCGGCGATGTGGTCGAATTGATGCTGACACGCACCGGCGCGGCCTCCTCGTCGCGCACGGCGGAAGGGGAGTCGAATGGCATGGGGCACAGCCGATATCGGTGACCAGACCGGCCGCACGGTCGTAATCACGGTCGCCAACGGCGGGTTGGGCGAGGTAGTCACGCGCGTGCTCGCCGAGCGCGGTGCCACCGTCGTCATGGCCTGCCGTGACACCGCCAAGGCGGAGTTGATCGCCGAGGGCATCTCCGGTGATGTCCGGGTCAAGCCGCTAGACCTGGCGAACCTTGCCTCGGTGCGCGACTTCGCCGCCCGCACCGTCGACCTCGACGTGTTGATCAACAATGCCGGACTGATGAACACGCCGATGAAGCGCACCGCCGACGGTTTCGAGATGCAGTTCGGCGTGAACCACCTCGGCCACTTCGCGCTGACCGGGCTGCTGTTGGACAAGATCTCCGACCGCGTCGTATCTGTCGCAAGCCTGGCGCACAAGCACACCCCGAAGCTGTGGATCGACGATCTGAACTACGAGCACCGTCGTTACCAGCGCAACCTCGCCTACGCGCAGTCGAAGCTGGCGAACCTGATGTTCGCCCGCGAGTTGCAGCGACGCCTCGACGAGGTGTCTTCGCCGCTGCGGTCCTATTGCGTCCATCCCGGGGTGTCGGGTACCGACTTGTTCACCCGCACCGAGACGCCGATGGACTTCTTCGGCAAGGGCTTCGCCGCGGTGTGGGGCCACAAGCCCGCGAAGGCCGCGGAGTCGATCCTGTTCGGCGCCACAGAGCCCGACGCCGATCCGCACGTCTACTGGGGACCGACGGGAGGGATCAGCCAGTCGCGCGGACCGGTGCGGCCCTCCCCGTCGACGAAGCTGTCGAAGGACCAGGACCTGTGGCGTGCGCTCTGGGAGGAGTCCGAGCGCATGACGGGCGTCACGTACCGCTTGCCGCGCCCGGTCGACGAGGCAGCGCACTAAGGCCATGAGCACCCCGCTGAACGTCGCGACCGCCGGACACATCCAGATCTGGACGATCAACCGGCCCGACGTCGGGAATGCGATCACCGGCCTCGACATCATCGAGGCGTTGGAAGAGGCGGTTTACGCGGCCAACGCAGACACCGAGGTCCGCGCGGTGATCCTCACCGGGGAGGGCCGCATCTTCTCCGCCGGTGGCAACGTCAAGGACATGGCCGACCGGCAGGGGATGTTCGGCGTCGACGAGCGGGCTCAGCGGCGCGCCTACGTCGCCGGGATCCAACGCATCCCGCGCGCGATGCAGCGCCTCGAGGTCCCGATCATCGCCGCGGTCAACGGTGCCGCGATCGGCGCCGGGCTCGACCTGGCGATGATGT
>CAZVVS010000487.1:0-3860 GCA_964630585.1 uncultured Gordonia sp. | reverse complement strand
AGTACGTCCAAGCCCGCTACCTCGAGCCGATCGGATCCGACAAGTACGACAACCCGGCCGGCAGCCTCGGATCGAACCCACGCCTCGCCTGGACCCGCACGCCCGACGGTCGCACAAGCCCAGGACTGCTGCTCGTCACCGAAGGCATCCCCGACGCCCTCACCGCCGCCGGCGCCGGCTTCGCAGCAGTCGGCATCCTCGGATCCCAAGCGCCGGATGACCGAGTGGCGGACGTCCTCGTCCGTCACGCCGCCGGCACCGGGCGACTGCTCGTCGCCGTCGTGGACGCCGATCCGGCCGGCAGAGCCTGGGGCGAACGCCTTAGGGCACAGCTCACCGCCCGTGATCACCCACTCGACGTCGTCGAGCCGCCCACCGGACTCGACCTGAACACATGGGCGCTGGCGAATCCCGGTTGGACTACTACGCTCGCTCCCGAGCTTCTGCAACACCCTTCTTCGCCCTGGACGGAGCTCGACCGGCGCGCCGCCCACGAGGTCACCCCTCGCGTAGCGAGCGCTCCGCGTGTGGCTGTCGGCACCAAGGACACCGAGCCGAAGCGATCGGAAGTGCCGTCCTTGCGTAGCGTCAGGAGGGTTGGCGGTTGAACCTTTCCGCGGTCGAAGACTCCTTCGGTAGTTGCCCCCCGAATTGCGATGCACTCGCTAGTGCGCTTTACTGCACTCATGGATGCAGCGAGCTCCCCGCCCGAACATGTGGCCGCCGAGGTCCGTCGGCGTCGTCAGCAGCGGGATTGGACGTTGGATGTGGCGGCGGCGCGGTTGGGTGTGAGCCGACGGTTGTTGGCCCAGATCGAGGCGGGGCAGGCGAACCCGTCGCTGTCGACGTTGTTGTCGATCGCCTCAGGGTTCGACATCTCGCTCGTGGAGCTGTTGGCCGGTGCCGACAAGCCGACGATCACGCTGCAGCCGGACAACGCGTCGGCACCGGTGCTGTGGACCGGTGAGCACGGTGGCGAGGCCCGCCTGCTGGTCGGGTCGGACCCGCTCGAGTTGTGGGAGTGGACACTCGAGCCGGGCGATGAGCGCCGCGCCGATGCACATCGGACGAACTCGCGTGAGGTGCTGCTCGTCACCCACGGCACGGTCACCGTGTCCGTCGGCGCCGCAGAACCCGTCGAGGTGCGCGCCGGACAGTCGGCGATGTTCCGCGCTGACGAGCCGCACTCGTATCGCAACGACACCGACGCCACGGCGGAGTTCGTGTTGGCGGTGCACGAACCGAGCGGCGGTGTGGCATGAACGCCCGCCTCCTGTCGCTGGTCGTCGTGGTCGCAGCCTTGACCGGCTATCACCTCGCGCAACGCGCGATGCCAGGAGCGATCCGCCCGGCGCCGCTGTTCGCGTTCGTCTACGGCGCCGCCGCGCTCGTGATGATTGCCGCCGTCACGATCGACGGATCGGGCGGGCTCCGGGCGGTCTCGGGGACCGCGACGCACTGGGCGCCGTGGCTACTGGTGTTCTCGGTCGCCGGGATCGAGCTCGGCGTGTACGCGATGTACCGGACAGGGTGGAGCATCAGCACCGCCAGCGTGTCGACTCAGGCGATCGTCGCCGCGATCTTGGTCGTGGTCGGGCTGTGGCAGTTCGGCGAACACCTCACCGCGTCACGTCTGGCCGGCCTGGCAATGTGCGTGGCCGGCGCAGGGCTGGTCGCACGATGATCACCGCTCACGACTGGACGAGCCACACCACGATCGACCCAGCGATCTGGGAGCGGTGGCCCGACTACCGGGTGTGGCTCGTCGCCGCCGACGACGTCGACGCCTCCCAAATCGCTGCTGTGGCCGACGATCTGGTCCGACAGGCGCTCGAATCCGCCAGGGTCGCCGAAGAGGTCGACGGTCATGTGCTGCGCTGGCAGGACGCCTATCGGGACTTCGGCGTCAAGCCACGGGTGGCCCGTTCGAGTGTCGATGCGCTGCTGCGACGGGCCGGCTCCGACAACGGGTTGCCGCGGATCAACGGCCTCGTCGACGTGTACAACGCGATCTCGATCCTTCATCGGGTCCCGATCGGTGCTGAGGACCTCGACCGCTACGACGGGCCGGCTCGGCTGCTGCTCGCATCCGGGGACGAGGCCTTCCTGACGACCAGCCACGGCGAACCCGTCATCGAGCACCCCGAGCCCGGTGAACCGGTGTGGGTCGACGACATCGGCATCACGTGCCGGCGATGGAACTGGCGTCAGACCACCCGCACCGCAATCGGCCCCGACACGCGACGCGTCGGGTTCATCATCGACTCCCTCGACGCACCCGACCACCGTGGTGCCCGAGCCGCCGCCGACCAACTCGCCGTCCTCGTCGGTAACGCCCACGTCCGAGTGATCGAGATCGCAGGAGGCGTCTCGTGCTGATCCGTCCCCACGACGCCGCCACGAGCGACGACGAATGGCGGAACCTGCTGAACGCTCATCCGTTCGGCACCCTGATCGCTCCCGGCACCGACCGCGACCTTCCCGTCGTCGTACCCACCCACGTCCACTTCGACGGGAACGACACGATCCGGCTCCACCTCGCCCGCCCCAACCCCGTCTGGCCGGCACTGCGTGAGAACCCTCGCTGCCTGTTCGTCGTCGTCGCTGCCGTTACCTACGTCCCCACCTCGTGGGAAGCGCCGCCAGGCACACCTCCCGAATGGGGCATACCGACCTCGCACTACGCCGCAGTCGAGCTCGACTGCACCGCCACCATCACCGACGATCCCACCCAGATTCGCCGATACCTCGCCGACCAGCTCGCCACCATGCAACCCGACGAACCCCACGGCGACCCACGCAACCCTGACGCGCCCTACACCAACGAGCTGCGCCAGATCCGAGGTCTCGAACTCGCCATCAACCAGGTCCGCGCCAAGTTCAAGTTCGACGGCGCCGAACCCGACACCGTCAGGCAACAAGTCGTCGACGGCTACCTGCGCCGCAACGCACCCGGCGACCGCGAGGCACTCAACCACCTCCTACGACGCCGGCCTCCGACCACCCCATGATTCACCTCATGGAGTTCCCCCGGTTTGACGGACACCTACCGTTTGCGGCTGAGGCCGCGGGAGGAGTCCGATGTGCCTGGACCGCACCCGCCGGAGTTCCGGCGTCGTGCTGTTGAGCTCGCCAGGGAGCTCGACGAGGACGGGAGCCGTAAGCACCCGATCGCGCAGCTGGCTCGGGATCTGAAGATCAGCGAGTCGTGTCTGCGGAACTGGCTCGCTGAGGATGCAGTCGAGTCCGGCGAGCGGCCGGGCTTGTCCAAGGGTGAGCGCGAGGAGTTGGTCCGCCTGCGGCGCGAGAACCGGGTGCTGCGGGCGGAGCGTGATCTGCTCTCTCGAGCCGCGGCCTTCTTCGCACAGGAGAACGTCCTGCCGCCCCGGCAGTGACCTTCGCGTTCATCGCCGCGGAGAAGGCCAAGGACACCTCGATGAGCATCGCTTGGGCGTGTCGCACCCTCGGGGTGTCGCGGGCCGGCTACTACGACTGGATCAGAGCGCAGGCGGCGCCGTGTCGGCGGCGTCGTGAGGACGTCGAGCTGGCCTCGACGATCGCTGAGATCCACCGCCAGTCCCGGGGCACCTACGGGTCCCCGAGGGTGCATGCCGAGCTGCGCCTCGGGATGGGCATCCACGTCGGGCGCAAGCGCGTAGAGCGGCTCATGCGCCAAGGGGGCCTGCAGGGCGTGACCCGCCGGCGCCGCCGGGGCCTCACCCGCCGAGACGCTGCGGCGATCCCCAATGACGATCTGGTGGCCCGCCAGTTCTCCCCCGATGGCCCCAACCAGCTGTGGGTCGCGGACATCGAGCGCCACGAGGCGCTCCCGAACCTTGCGGTGGTGAAAGGACACCGCC
>CAZVVS010000486.1:0-3874 GCA_964630585.1 uncultured Gordonia sp. | reverse complement strand
CCGCTGCGCACTCCGGCCCCGATCACCCCGGCCACGTCCTGCGACAGCTGCTCGGCCATCTCCTCGCCGCAGGCGGCCGCAAGATCGGCGAAGCGATCGATCGCGACCGCGACCACCCCCACCTCGGCCACGCTCGAGGCGAGTGCGACGGACAGGTCATCGGCGAGGCGGCGACGGTCGAGCACGGGTGTGGTGTCGAGTGCCGTCAGGTCGAGCGCATCCGCCGACGCGACCGTGATCAGGCGACACAGCAGGTCGAGCTCCCGCAACGAGAAGGCCCGATCCGAGCGTCGTGTCGCCATCAGGAACCGCCCCGACGAATCCGCCACGGGCGCCAGCACGACCGCAAGACCGACGTCCGCGTTCTCCGCGGCCAGCGCCGATTCCTCGTCGATCTCCGGCTCTACGTAGGTCCGCAACGTCCGGCGGGCGGCGATCGCCTCGGACACGTCCTCCAGTTCGAGACACGACACGTCCGGCTCACCGATGGTGGGCCCGAAAGATCCCGTGCCGTCGAGCACGGTGATGCCATCCGCCTTGACGAGCGACCGAGCCGTCTCGAGCAGCACGCCGGCGTCACCACCGGCGATCTGGGACACAGCCGTGTCGAACTCGACGTCTGCGAACGTGGCTGGTTGGCCGAACGCCGCGCGGCTCACGCTACGAACGGCGAACACGGCGCGGGTCGACACCACCGTCAACGCGACCAGCGCGACGGCCAGGATCGCACCGAGTGCGTCGGCGAGACCAGCAAGCAACTGGGTCACGAGGGTGATGTTCTGCATGAGGTGGCTATCGGCCCGCCGAGACAGCCACCTGAATATTGTGGTCGCACCGTCGCGTAGGCGGTCAGCTCCCAGCTGCGGTGTCGCCGGCCGGTACCTGGAACACCCGGAGGCGACGAAGCCGCCCGTCGGCGTCGACCACTTTCAGGAGCACGGAGCCGACAGTCTCGGGCTCCCGTTCGATCGTCACATCGAGTCGGCTCGACTGAACCGACGTCGCAGCGCCAAAGGTGTTCTCCCCGTAGGTCACCTGCGCCGACACCGTCGCTTTCGGCAGCCAGATCCCGAACACTTGCGGCGTCGGGAAGGTCGCTGTCGAGCCGGAGATTCGATAGCTCAACGGCACGGTGTCACCGACGTCGGTCGAAACGCTGTGAAGAAAGTATCCGTCCACGGTTCGAACCATTCGCATCTGGAGCAGCAGATCCCCGTGCACCACAGCGGCAAACAGGCAGCCGGCGCTGGTCAGCGAAAGCGTCGCCCCCTCGATGTCGACGTTCCAGCGGTCGAGAGCGTCGGTCAACTTCGCTGCAACCGAGTCGATGTCGCTCCCCAAGGCGCCGTCGACGCCGTCGGGCCAGTCGGTCCGCACGTCGCCCTCCGACAACTCGCACCCGCCGACCAGCGCCAGTTCGTCGCAGGGGTCGTCGGCCCGTTCGGGCATGTCCCACCGGGTGTGGATCGGATCGATGGCCACGATCGTCCCGTTTCGTACCGTCACCGCCGGCGTCGCCGACTGGCCGACAGCGAACGCCACGGCGTCGTGTACCCGCTGTACCGATCCCTCGTCGGCCTCGGTCCACGCAACGGGCTCCGAGCCCACGACCTCGACGTCCAGCGCTACCGGTACCGCGGCGATGTGGAAGCCCGCGCCGCCGTTGTCGAGGTAAATGTTGAAGAGGTTGCTATCTGGTGCAGGTGGGTCCTGGCTCAGGCTGACGAGATAGGTGCCCTCGGGAGCAACGGTGGTTGACAGGTCGACCTTGGGGAAGACGACACACGGACGCGCCGGAGGTTGATCAGGGCCGGGGTCTGGCGCGGACGCCGTGACCGCGTGGTCGGGCCGCGTGAGCGCGAACGTGACCGCAGCAACGAGGACAGCCGCCACGACGACCGCGATCAGGACGATCGGCCAACGTCGCGCCAGCACCGGGGGGTCGTCAGCCATCGGCGCCCAGCGTACAAACGACCGCCACGACATACGGCGGCGCGGTGGTCCACCCAACGAAGTTGGTATTGCATACCGCCGGCGTCCACCTCACACTGCGGCCGAGTTCAACCAACGAGGAGCACAATGCGAAGGAAGAAACCCGTTGCAGCAGTCGCAGCGGTCGTCGCCGGGATCATGCTGTTGACCGCATGCCAGAACCTTCCCCGCCGGACTGCCGGGGCCCGATGCACGACAGTGGGTGAACATGCGAAGGATGCGACCTGGGTCCTGAAGTGTGGCACCAACAAGCGCTGGAACCGACTCATGACCATCGCCGCGGCGAACAACGCTGTAGCCGACTGGCTCCGATCGCAGGCGCCCGCGGCACCACCAACGACCGCTCCTCCGACACGTCCGCCGGCAACACTCCCGCCGACGACGACCCCGCCGGTGCCGCCTTCGGGGATGTTCGAGTCCGCCGACAACGCCTTGGTGTCGACCGACCCGGGCGGGATCCCGCCCGGGCACTACGCGACAACCGTGCCCAACGGATGGGCGTGCCTCATCGAAGTGACCGGTGGCCCCACCGTCAGGACCCGCGGGGGACACGGCGGACCTCTGTACATCAATCTGTATGCGGGAATGCGGGTGACGACAGTCGGTCCTTGTATGTGGTCCCTGCAAGATCGGCCCCCGCAAACGATGCCGGCCAACGGCGACGGCATGTATCGCACCGGAATCGAGATCCAACCCGGCGTCTATACGGCACCGGGCGGGACGCAGTGCTATTGGGAGACGGCCGTCAACGCTGACGGCAGTCTCGAATCGATCACCGACATCTACTACGGCCCGGGCCCGCAGTTGGCGGTGATCGAGAGCGGCGACAGGTACTTCACGTCAGACGGGTGCGGCGCGTGGACGCTGCTGCCGTCGCCGCCGACCCGCTTCCTCAACGTGGCGAGCAGCCTGGACAACAACGTGTTTCGAGGGCTCCGAGCGTTCTACCAGGGCACGCAATTCACGTCGTCCCCTTATGCGCCGCAGGTGTACTTCACGACACCTCAGTTCGCCTTCACGCTCGGCCGCATGCTTGACACGCCCTTCGCCGAAGGCACATTTGACATCGCGGCCCAGAGCGACGCCACCCACCTTCGCGTCTACCTCAACGGAGCCGGACGCGGTTGTCAGGAGGTGACCGGAACTGCCTCGATCTCGGACCTCGTGCTCGACGCGGACGGTGCCCCGACAACAATGCACGTCGTCGTTCTCGGCGAATGCGACGGGCAACGGTTCGGGATCGACACCAGGTTCTGAAGGCCACGCTCCGCCACCCGGACCGGACCGCGGCCACCAACGACGGGAGGCCCCCGCAGCTTGCGGGGGTTTCTCCGGTCGGGCTGACAGGATTTGAACCTGCGACCCCTTGACCCCCAGTCAAGTGCGCTACCAGTCTGCGCCACAGCCCGTTGTCGGGGTGCCACCCTAGTCGACGCTGGCGTCAGGCCTCGAACCGGTTCCGGAACCGCGCCGTCGCCGAACTTCGGGCTCCGGACGACGTATCTGTCGTTGTGGGCCCGAAGTTCGAAGGTCGCGCTCAGCCACGGCGAGCGAGGCTGAGCCGAGCGACCGCCTCGTGATGCTCGGGCGAGCCCACCGCCGCCACCGCGACGGCCCGTTCGAGGACTTCCTCGTCGTAGGGGTGTACCTCCGCGAACGCCAGGAGCTGCGCGGCGGTTCCGTGATTCACCAGGGACTCGCGCAGCGCCACATCGATGACGTGGCGGTGATCATCGGCGAACGGCGCGTCGCTGCCCACCAGCAGCGAACCCCGGTACAGGTCGACGACCCGTTCGAGGCGACCCGACCGGAGCTCGGAGCGCAACGAGAGCGCGTCGACCTCGACGGGCAACGTGAGGCGGTACGGCCGCGACCCGATCCG
>CAZVVS010000485.1:0-3905 GCA_964630585.1 uncultured Gordonia sp. | reverse complement strand
CGAACCACGTGTAGATCCCACGGCTGGGCGCCTTGGCCGTGACGCCGCAGATGTTGCGGTCGGACTTGGTCTGGGTGAACGCCGAACTGCCGTTGATCTTGACGTTCTCGGTCGCGTAGCCCATCTTCTTGGCGGTGCGCTGCTCGGCCATGACCGAGCCCCACTCGAACCAGTTGAAGGTGATCGTCATCTGCGACGCTCCGAACGCGGTCCACCGGCAGATCGCACCGTTGAACCCGGGCGAGCCGACCGGCGCCCCGACCGCCTTGCCGATCTGCGCCGGAGTGAGCACCTGACACTCCAACGTCAGCTTGTCGAAACGGTCGGTGTCGACGTGCCCCTTGGTCCGTGCGATTCCTTCCGGATGCGCCTTGCCATCGACCGTGCAACCACCGACCCCGACGACCACGGCCAACGCCGCAACCGCCACCACTCCCCGTCGCAAAACACCGTCTCCCCGTCGCAAGACACTCATGACGACGACCTCTCAATCGACATGGTCGACAACTGCCGTGTGGCCGCGCAGATCTGCTGGGTCGGCATCTGCGACGTGTAGTCCGCACGCACCGACCACTCGAAGAAGTCGGCACCGAACGCTATCCCGATCTCGCAGATCGTCTCATCCCACGCGATGAACCCCTTGTGGCCCTTGATCTCGACGTTCTCGGTGACGGCGCGGGAGAGCTGTTCGGTGGCGCGCTCGCGGTCGATCGGCGAGCCGCGATACCAATTGAACGACACGACCGCGCCGGTGCGCAGATTGTTCGACGACCACTCGCACGACGACGTGTTGTTGACCGTGTTCTGCAGTCCACCGAATCCGGTGATCTTCACGACCTCTTCGGTGGTGACGTTGCCACACTCTCCGAAGTACGGACCAGTCCCGGCATCGCCGGGGGCCTTTGGCGGACCATCGTCGCCACCGCCGCCTTTCGAGCCACCGCCACAACCGACGACGACGAGCATCAGCGCGGCCAGCAGCGCGACCATCGTCGGCGCCCGGAACCGGTCGAGTTCGCGGCGCTCCCTCTTGGTGGGCCGGCCGGCACCCCGGTCACGACGGGGCTGGCTGGTCAGAACTTCCTTCGACGGTGGGGGCGGGCTCTTGTCGATGTAGCACGCCGCGGCCACCGTCGCGGACACCCGCTTGGCCACCTCGCGCACGACCTCGACGATCCGCTCCCGCCCGCCGACCCGCACTCGAACCTCGTCGCCGACGGTGATCACCTGCGCGGGCTTCGCGGTCGCGCCGTTGACCCGGACGTGCCCGGCGCGGCATGCCGCCCCGGCGGCCGAACGTGTCTTGGTAAGACGGATCGACCAGATCCAGGAGTCGACTCGAGTGGCCATGCGGTCTCCGGTCCGAGGGGTGACGGGTGCTGAGCACCAGCCTAGCGATGGTTGGCGACGGCGACCGCCTTCCGACTGACCCACATCCCCGGCAGGGTCGAAACCGACGACCGGCCCTCCTGCCCGGGCCGATGGTCCCGCCCGGGTCGAGACAAACGTCACGGGCTCAGGATTTCCGATCCGCCCTGCTCACGACGTAGAATTGGGTCCCATGTCCACTGTCATTTTGTACGGAACCGAGACCGGCACCGGCGAGCTCGTCTCTGATTCCATCGCCGACGTTCTCGCCGCTGAGCACGATCCGTCGATCTACGACATGACCGACTTCGCCGTCGACGACCTCGACGCGAACGACTTCGTCATCGTCGTGTGCTCCACCTACGGCGAGGGCGAATTGCCCACCGGCGCACTGCCTTTCGCCGACGATCTGGATGCCATCAAGCCCGACCTGGCCGGTCTGCGCTTCGCGGTGTTCGGCCTCGGCGACAAGGTTTACGGTGACACCTTCAACCGCGGCGGCGAGATCATGGCCGAGATGCTGACCCGCCTGGGCGCGACCCAGGTCGGCGAGCACGGCCGCCACGACCTGTCGTCGGACATCAAGCCGACCACGCAGGCGCAGGAGTGGGCGCAGACGATCGCGCCGCTCATCAACGCTTGATCTGAGCTGAGTGTCCACTAGCGGCGGCTACGCCCCGTATCTGATCTCCGGCCCCGACGGCCTCCTCGCCCAACCCGCGGCGAAAGGGCCGTGGGGGCCGCTGGTCGTTGGGCACGTCCTGGCCGGATTGATCGCCGATTCCGCCGAGCTCGCCGTCGGCGACGAGGAGTTCGCGCCCGCGCGCCTGACCACCGACCTGTGCCGGCCGGTGTTCATGGACAAACCGATCCGGGCCGACGCGGAGATCCTGCGCAGCGGTAAGCGGATCCGTCTCGTCGAGGTGAGTCTCGTCCAAGACGACGAGCCGGCCGTGCGTGGTCGCGCCCTGTTCCTGCGACGAGGAGTCGAGCCCGAGCAGGAGATTTGGCACGGCGACTTCACCCTGCCGACCCCGCCGAACCACCTTCCCCAGTTGCCCGAGGGCGCGCCGTTCTTCATGGACGCGCACGGCTGGGGCTCGTGGGATTCGCAGGGCCGACCCGCCGACAACAAAGGACCCATGCCGCGCCACTGTTGGATGCGGGAAATCCGTGCGCTCATCGACGACCGCCCGATGTCGCCGTTCGTGCGGGCCGCGATGGCTGCCGACGTCACCAACCCGATGTCGAACTGGGGCAGCGCGGGGCTTCAGTTCATCAACGCCGACGTCACCCTGTCGTTGGGCCGCGAGCCCCTCGGAGTCGACGTTGGGATCGCCACGCGCTCCCAGTTCAGCGCCGATGGCGTGGCGACCGCATCGGCCACGATCTTCGACCTCGACGGCCCGATCGGCAACGTCGTCGTCAGCTCCATTGCGAGCGACGCTTTCAAGTCCTGAGACGAACCGACTAATAGCTGAGCGCTGCCATCAGTGGCAGCAGCGACAACGCGAGCGGCATCTCGACGCTTCCAGACGAAGGAACGAAGACATACCGGCCCACGCGTCTCACTCCGAGATGCTGGGTACTCCCGAGAGCCGAAACCGACAGCGCATATTCCGGGAGGAAAACCCAATCGGCCAAGCTCGCGGTTGCCGCCTTGCCGGGGTCACCCGCGACAAGCGAGCCCACCACTGCACCCTCGGGGTTGCGAACTTCCCAGGGACCGTCTCCGGCCAATTGGACCTGCGCCGCGGATTTGCCGGCACCGTCAAACACAGTCAGGGCGTCATCGTTCTTGGGCCGCAGCAGCAACGTCTTCTCACGCACACTGGACACGAGAACGGTTCCGTCCTCGGAGCGAATCGTCACTGTCGCCGACGCATCGTTGGTCGACGTACAACGCGCGAGACGCTTGCCCTCTTCGCTGAGCAACTCCACGGCGATGTCATTGCCCGCGTCCAGGCCGGTGGCCGCGAGAGCCTTGCTGACACCTCGACGCAGTCGGCCGCCCTTCGGCATTCGCACAGTTCGAGCAAGAACCCGACCGTCGAGCGAGTTCACCGTCCAGGAGTGAGTCAAGGCGGACAAGCCGCTGTGAAACTCCGCTACGAGGCCGTGGGGGTCGATTAGCTCGCTCAGCGAACCGGCCGCAGGTTGCTCAACCACGGTTCGATAGTAGTGCCCTGCCCTCCGACCCGGCGCTCGTCACGCACCGGCAACCGGCGGGGTCGGATCGTGCTGCGCCAGATCCTCGTCGAGGCCGAGGTACGCCATGTGGTGCTCGTGGACGATGTCGGCGCGCACGGCGGCAAGGCGGGCCAGTTCGATCACCGCGCGGATCATCAGCGCCAACACGATGCCCAAGAACAGCGCCGTCTTGACACTGACCTTGATGTCCTCGCCCAACACGATCAGACCCAGTGCCATCGCGACCGCCGGCTCCATCACGTTCATCGCCGGGAACGACGTCTGCAAGTCACCCGCACCGAATCCGCGCTGCTGTTCAATTCGTGCACCTCGGCGAATGTCGCGGT
>CAZVVS010000484.1:0-3919 GCA_964630585.1 uncultured Gordonia sp. | reverse complement strand
GGCACGTCAATGCACCCGGACGGCTTCAGCCAGCTCTTCGACCGCACCGTCGCCAGGGCCAAGGTCCCGCTCATCTCGCTGCACGACCTCCGCCACACCCACGCCACCCTGCTCTTGAAGGCCGGCGTGAACGTGAAGGTGGTCAGCGAACGACTGGGCCACGCCAACGTCGCGTTCACCATGAACGTGTACCAGCACGTCCTCCCCGGCATGCAGGCCGCCGCGGCCGACACCTTCGCACTGCTCCTTCGCGAGCAGCGCATCAAGGAAGCCGCCTCCGCTTCGTCAGACGAGGACGACGCGCCCGATGGCGGCGAGGACCTCGACGACGCCGTCGAGCCGGGCAAGGAGGCGGACCAGTGACCGCCGCGATGTCAGTGGCGCAGGTGGAAGGCCCGGGCGCGGCGGCGGAGCTTGCCGCCGAAGCGGTCCGGGCGGTGAACCACCTCACCCTCGCGCCGCCTGCACGGACAAGCCCGGGCTGGGAGGATGTCGGTGACCTCTACCGCGTGCTCGGAGAACTGCGGGTCGTCATCGGCCGGTTGCCCCAGCCGCTCGGCCAGCTCGCTGGGCACCTCGACCGCTCAGTGGATGGCTTCAGGGTCGACGCGGGCACGGATGAGGAACCGGCCGCGGTCGTGGCCGCAGCCGTCCTCGAACTCGAGGACGCCCAGGTCGTCCTCCGCCAGGCCGGTGGGCACCTCAACGCCGCGCAGTCCGCGGTGGCACACCTCTACTCCTGACCGACGGGGCTGGGCCGTTCGACGGCCCAGCCCCCCATCGAACGAGGCATCGACCCATGGCCCCCTTCCATGCCGTGTACTACCGGGCACCCGACGGGATCGAGCCCGTACGGGACTTCCTCGACGCACTCAGCGACGAGGTCGCCGCCAGCCTGGCATTGCAGGTCGAGCGGCTGAACATGCTCAGCGACGACCTGCCCCACCTCCCGTTCCCGCACAGTTCCCAGGTCGACGGAGAGCTGCGCGAGCTGCGGTGCCACCACGGACGACAGCTCTTCCGCATCCTCTACCGCCGGTCAGGCAGTCTCCTGGTGCTCCTGCACGTCTTCTCGAAGCGGACCGCCAAGATCCCGGCCTCCGAGATCAAGGTCGCCAACGAACGGTGGGACGACTTCAAGAAGCGGATGGACGCCAACCCCCGCCGTCCCCCACGCGCCGCCGGTCACGACGCCCCCTGAACGAGGAGTTCGCAGAACTGCTAACCTGCCTGGAGAGGTGAACGCAATGACCAAGAGCGATAGCCCCATCGGAACCAGCATCGAGGACCACACCGCTGAGCGGCGCGCCCGCAGCCCGAGGTATCGGGAGACCCAGGACCGCCTCCGCCCGTTCGAGGAGATCGCCCGCGTGGTCATCATGCGACGGGCACAGCTCGGCCTGACCCAGCAAGAGCTGGCCGAGCGGATGGGCACCACGAAGTCGGTGATCTCGCGCATCGAGAGCGGACAACACCGCAGCGGCACCGACACCCTGCGCCGCCTCGCCGAGGCCCTCGACGGCCACGCTGTCATCGGCTTCGACTTCGACTCGGGCGCGGTGGCTCGGCCAGACCTCGTTCGCCTGTAGCCCGCTATCGGCGTAGAGCGCCCACGGGGCGAGCACAGTCGGCGATGATGAGGCTTCCACCCAGACGAGGAGCCGACCCGATGGATGCTGCCGACACCGGCGAAAACTCGCTCTCGGTGCTCGGCCGCGAGCTGCTGCTGGTCGAAGTCGGCAGCGGCGATGAGATCCATCTCGCCGAGACCACCATCGAGAATGGACGCAGTTCGAAGCACCAGGGCGATGCACCCGCTCCCGCCGCGGGTCGATGGAGCCACGCCGCCATGTGCGGTCGCGAGTGGAACCGGATGGCCGCTGGTCCTGACGAGTTGCTCCCGCTGTGGCGTGACCCGGCGTTCGCCCCAACCTGCCGCGGCTGCCTACGCATCCTGGACACATGGTTCCCCTCGGCCGACGCACCTGCCGGCGTGTGGCTGCTGGCCGCAGTCGTGGCCGAGGAGGTCGCCAGGTTCAGTTCCACGTACGTGACCGGCGTACCGGTCGAGCACGTCGAGTCGACGCGCTCGGCGATCCGCAAGGTGCTCCGGTCCGACGGCCTCCGCTCCAACACTCGGGTCGTCGATGGCGTCGTCCACGTGTGGTCCGACGACGCCTACTACGCGATCGACCCCGACGAGATCAGCGCGACGGTGACGTCCGCTCTGGACCGGATCAACGCCGGAGCAGACGCGACGCCACCTCTCGACCCGGGATCGCCGGCTGGCCCCGTCGATTGGCACACCTGGGTCGTCGACTAGGGGTGTGCCCGGGAAAGTCGAACGTTGGGATGAACTGCGCCGAGAACTGACCTGCCACAGCCGCCGTCAGGCGGGCCGACCGAGCATGCGGTCAAGGTCGGCTCGCGGCACTCGGATGGTGCGGCCAATCTCGATGCAGGGAAGCCCTGTCTTGCCTCCCGTGGTGCGCCACTGGCGAGCCGCGGCGTAGGCAGCGTTGCGGCTGATCCGCAGGATGCTGGCGGCCTCCTCGATGGTAAGGACTTCGGCCAGTGCGTTGGTCTCGGTGGCGGACATCGTGTTCTCCCGGGTCGGTGGGCGGGGGTCTGCCTATGTAGGCCCCTCGGCAGGCCAGGACTTCGCGAGCGAGGTCAGATTTCGGCGGCGCGAACATGGCAGCGCGTTCTCGTTGTCCGTTGGACCAACGGTGGAGGACCAAGCGCTGCAGCGCGCCCTGAGGTCGCGTCCACGTGCAGGCAATCGTCGAGACCGCAGTGTCCTCGATCGGTAATGCTCGAACAGTGGTGAGAAGGTCCCGTCGCAGCCAGATGTCCCCCGGTTGGATGCACGTCACGTCCGATCGGGACCCGCTCATCGAGGATCTGCGGGACCGGCTGCCCGCGGGCCTGACCGACGAGCAGCGAGCGGAGATTCTCGATCAGGTCGTTACCGATGAGGACCTCCTCGACCGCGCGATCGAGATAGTCAAGCGACCGCTCCTCACGCAGGTGCCGGACGTCGCTGCCTACGTGGACAACAACCGCGCCCATTTCCGCCGACGGCTCCGATGGAAGTGGTCGACACCGTTCGATCTGTACCTCGTGACCCACCGATACGTCGAGCAACTCGGTAAAGAGTTCAACGACACCTACCGTGCCGCATCGGACCTTCCAGCACCCCTGCTGGAAGCCATGACACGCAACCTCGCCCGAGCGTGCCTCACCTCGAACGAGGTTTTCTCGCTTCTTGAAGCCGGCCACCGCCACGGCGCGCTCGCCCGAGCCAGGACGCTCCACGAACTCGATGTAGTCAGCCTCACCCTGGCCCTCCACCCAGAACTCGCCGAGCGATACCTGCTCCACCACAACGTTGAGCGCTACCAGTTGGTGCTCGCCCAGAACGAAGCGGACATCGCACGCGGTGTCGACGGCACCCCGGCCGACGAACTTAGCGAGCTGCGCGCCAGATCCGAGGACCTCACCACCCGGTTCGGCGCGGCCTACAAGCAAGCGTGGGGGTGGGCCGCGCCTATTCTCGATGGCAAGAACGGTTTCGGCTCGCTGTTCAAGAAGGTCACCGCCGAGGCGGCAAACCCCGACTACAAGCTCACCTCGCACCTGGTCCACGCAGGCTCGTTCGGTGGCGAACTCTCAACCACCGAGACCGCGTTCGGGGAGCGCCTTGACACGGGTCCCGACTTCGGTGGTCTCGCCGAGCCGTACGAACTGGCACTGCGCTCGCTTGTGGCGATCACGTTGCGGACTGTGCGGGAAGCCACGGGTGCTGACCTGACCCAGTACGGACGGATCGCGTTGGGAGCGATCGAACAGATCGCAGCCGAAGCGATCGAATCAGCGTGGGACACAGAGCAACTCATGATCGACTTTGAACGGCAGG
>CAZVVS010000483.1:0-3924 GCA_964630585.1 uncultured Gordonia sp. | reverse complement strand
GGCCGCCTCGGTGCCGAGGAACTGACCGTTCGATCCTTGCCCGAACAACCGGTAGAACCCGTTGCCGACCGACGTCAAGGCACCGGACTCGTACAGAGCCTGGCCGGCCTCATTGAGCTGGAACACCGTCTGGGTCGACCCACCAGCGGAGCTGAGGAGCGGGACCAAGGCCGCGAGCGCACCCAAACCCGCCATCGACGACGGATGCACCGGGCGCGCCGCCCGCAACGAAGGATCGCCGGCGATAAGTCGATCAACGACCGCCTGCGGTCCATCCAGGATGAGAATGCCACCGTCTCGCGCGACGGTGACTACGTCCTCCGCCGACACAAGCTCGTGCTCGATCAGCTCGAGTTCGCCATCAGCCACCCGACACATCCTTCCCCGGCACCCAGTCAGAACACAGTAGACCCCGGTCGAGTTCGTCCCTCATTGGCACGTCCACCTTCGGTCCCGGCACCTCAACTGGCACGAGGGTCGTGTCGCTCAGACTGTGTGCCGGTCGCGCCCCGGGCGCGGCATCACCGCCTGTCCTAGGCTCTTGCCTTGGTCGCTAGGGCACAGGGGGGTCGGTGACAGTTCCAGGGCTAAACACTCAACAGAGTGACGCGATCTTGGCAGTCAGCCGGATCACTCTCGCAGGGCTCACCGAGCGCCTCGATGCCATCAAGCAGCCGGCAGAAGAAGACCTCAAGAACGCGGTCATCGGAGCTCGGACGGCCCTAGCCTCCCTCGAGTCTGCCGTCGAGCAGCGGAGGATCTCCGTTCTCGCGGCCGACCTCACAGACGCGTCGGAGAAGGTGGAGGCCGCAGAGGCTCTGGCTCGAGCCCTTGCCGCAAAAGTCCCAAAGGCCGCAGAGTCGGCGAAACCAACGCCTTCCCGGGCCATTGCTCTGATGGCTTGGGCACTGATTTGTCTCACTGCAATCGCCGCCGCCGTCTCCCTGGTCGGCGCACAGGTGGTCCGCGATGACCACCTGATCTCAGAAAGCTGTTCGACAAGCGATCCTGAGGAACCACAACTTTGTGAGAAGGAGGTGGCCACACACGACGAGGACCTGGCGCTCAGCCAGACGCGCATGGCAGCGGCCGTGGCACTCGCATCCATCACAGTCTTCCTCGGCGCTCTGATGGTGCTGAACCCCCGAGGAGCCCGATCACTCGGCCCAGCAGTCGGAAAGGACCGTCGACTGTCCGCAAGCCTGCTACAGACCTACTTGTGGACCTTGATCATCGCGACCGTTCTGATCTGGGCGATGGTGTACGCATTCTCATCGAAGGTTCGTGGCCTGGATGACATCTTGGGCGATGACTGGACGGGGTATTTGATCCTGCTGGGCGGGCCGTTCGCAGCGGCGGCCATCGCCAAAGGAACCACAACGTTCAAGCTCGCAGATGGGACCATCCAGCAGGTCTCCAACGATCCGTCTACGAGCACTGCGGCCACGAGCCCACCCACGACGGCCAGCGGATCGGCTACCTCGCCTCCCGCACCCGGCGGTTCGTCGCCCACAACCCTTGGACCCGGCCAGGTCGGTGCGACGCAGGCGCTCGGTGACGATGACGGATCCTTCCAGTTGGTCGACACCCAGTACATGCTCTTCAACCTCATCGCCATGGGATATGTCATCGCCTCCGTGCTGAGGAACGAGACGCTGCCGGTCATTCCCGCCGTACTCCTCGGTCTCACGAGCGGATCAGCGGCCGCCTATGCGGCGAACCGAGCGGTGGCGAAGAACCCGCCGATCATCACCTCGGTGTCGCCTCCGTCGGCTCGACCGGGAACAACAGTACGTGTGGACGGTAAGAACCTCGCTCCCGGAGGAACCTCCACGCTCAACAGCGCTGGAGTCCGGGTGTGGCCGACGATCTCGCTCACCGGGTTCGCCGGAACGGTCACACCTCTCGAGGGCTGGACCGACGAACGACTCGAGTTCGACGTTCCGCTCGGAGCTGGCGGCGGAAACCAGCAGGTGATGATCACTTCGACTGCAGGGGTGCAGACGGCTCCGAAGGACCTACAGATCGTGAGCGTGACACCGACGACGATCTCCGTCGAAGGTGAAGTCCGTCCCGAGGGCACCCTGACGATCGTGGGCGATGGTCTCACTGAACGTTACGAAGTGGATGGCATACCCGGTGCCGCCCCGGTTTCGGGGCCGACTGGCAAGCAGACGATCACGATCTCGCTTCCCCCGGTCATCTCTGGCGAGACCGTGCGCATCACACTCTACGGATCTGACGGACTCGCCACGAAGACTCTTGAACTCCCGGTCTCGAAGCCGGTCATCACATCCGTCGCCAGGACCACGAACGACGGCCTCGAGGCGTTCGGGACCGGTTGGTGGAGCGGCACTTCCGATGGATGTCGCATCAGAGTCAATGGAACCCAACTGCAGAGTCCGGATTGGGGGCCAGCGGCAGACGGGTCAGGACCCCGACAAAGGGTCACGACCAAGCCGTTGACGAATGCCGGAATCGCCGTAGCCGACGAGTTGCAGGTCGTCGTGGTCGATCGCCTTGGACGTGCCTCGTCGCCCTACATCCTGCCGAAGCAGTAGCCACGGCACCGGCGCCGGTCGGCGCATTCTGGGCCGCCGTCGTGGCAGCGTTGGGCGTAGTGGCGCCGTGGGCTTGCTCAGGCGGCATCCGGATCGGATGAGGCAAAGGCGTCACGGTGAGGTCGCCGGCGCATCTCGTCGAAGTCCGTCTCGCCGGGCACGGTGCGACGCAAGCGACGGCGGGCGACGTGCTGGCGCCGGCTCAGGCGCCGGCGGACACCAGGTGCTCGGTGAAGAAGGCGATCGTGCGGGACCAGGCGTCGCGGGCGCTGGGCTCGTGGAAGCTGTCGCGCTGGTCGCAGTGGAAGCCGTGGCCGGCGTCGGCGTAGCGGACGACCTCGGTGACCTGGTCGGAGGACGACGCGGCGGCCCGGAGGCGCTCGACGTCGTCGACGGGGATGCTCTCGTCGAGGTCGCCGAAGAGCCCCAACCAGGGTGCTCGCAGGCGAGGGGCCTCTTCGATCAGCGGGCCGAAGCCGAAGCGGCCTGCGCTGAGCCCGCCGCCGTAGAAGGTGACGGCGGCGCCGATGTCCCGCCGGGTGGCCACCGCGAGCGACACGGTCCCACCCATGCAGAAGCCCACGATGCCGGTCTGCGCCGGCGCGATCCCGGCGTCCGCCAGGTGGGCGAAGGCGGCATCGACGTCGGCCAGGATGCCGTCGGCGGTCATCGCCATGAAGTGGGGGACGATCTGCGACATGTCGTCGTAGGGCAGGACGGGATCGCCCGAGCGGTGGAACACGTGCGGGACCACGGCCAGGAAGCCCTCGGCGGCGAAGCGGCCGGCGACGTCGACGATGTGGTCGTTGACCCCGAACGCCTCCTGGACGACCACGACGCCGCCCTTCGGCGGGGCGTCGGGCTCACGGACGGTCAGCGGCGTGACGTCGGCCATCCCCGAACCCTAAGTCGCCTCCGCGCCACCCGCGGGCGCGCCGTCACCCTGATCGCGCAGCCCGACGCGGACCCAAACCGGAGGGTCCGACCTCGATCGTCGTGCCGGCCAACTCCCGCTGAGTGTCCGGACGGCGCCACGACGACCCGCAGCCCGACCGACGAACCGACCGCGTCGGTCGACGGCGAACCTCCTACCGACCAGTCACTTCGAGGCCCCAGGGCGACGCCCCGAAGATCGCCCGGCCGAACGCTCTCGGTCACATGGTCAGTTCGGCGCCGACGAGCTCCTCGCTGAGGTCCCAGAGCGCCGCCGCCTTGTCGTCGTCGAGCAGCCACGGCATGAAGCCGTTGGCCCCGGGGTTGGCGCCGAGGACGCCGAGGCCGCAGTCGGCCAGGTAGGCGCCGTTGTTGGCGACGAGGTCGGCGTCGGTGGACGTGGCGGCCCAGGTCTGGGTGGCGGCGCCGG
>CAZVVS010000482.1:0-3927 GCA_964630585.1 uncultured Gordonia sp. | reverse complement strand
TGAGCTGATCGATCAGCTCGTGGTGGTCGAACAGCAGCCGCTCGTGTGTCAGCAAGCCGTCGACGAACCGCATCAGCAGCACGAACGGCAGCGAGATCGACCGACCGGTTGGCTCGAGCACGACGCCGTGCGGGAGCTCGAGAACGCCGGTGTGGGTTCCGGTGACCGTCGCTTCGACGACTACACGGCCGTCGGCGGTCGAGGTGGTTGCGTCGATGCCGAAGTGGGTGTCGGGCAGGCCGGTCATCATCGTGATCTCCCGGGCGAAGCTCCCCGCCAAGTCGAGCTCGGCGTCAGGCCACTCGACACGGTAGTCGGGGGACAACATCGCAGCCGCGGCGTCGATGTCCCGCCCGTTGATGCGGCCGATGAGCTGGCGAGCGAGGAGCTCGTCGGGGTGCATTGCGGTGAGATCTGCGAAGTTCGTGGTCATGGGTCGATCGTGCTGTTGATCATCGGTCGGAACCTCCGCCATCTGACGGAGACGGGTGTGCGGCGCGAGCACACGTACCCGATCGCCAGCAGGGCGAGCGACACGACGACGCCGACCTCGTCGACGACGTTCAGCTTGAGGGCGCGGCCGTCGCTGGTGTTGTCGAAGCGCTCGGTGCAGAGCGCCTTCGGTCCCTCGGCGCCTGAGAGGCGCTGAACCCGCTTGGCGTTGATCTGGCGGCCCTCGAGGCGAAGCTGTTTGTGTGCGCGCCGCCACGCACGTCCTTCCGATACCCCGAACCGGTCGCGCAGCATGTCCATCGCCGTGGGCTTGCGGTTCGGGGTCAGAGGTTCCCCCCGGGGATCTCCCGCGGCTTGTCGATGTCAAGGGGCTGCTTCGCGACCAGCTTCTTGAGTCGGGCGTTCTCCGCCTCGAGCGGCAGTCCCTTGAGCCGTCTCGCGTCGTCGGCCTTCATGCCGCCGTACTGGGCGGCCGCAGCGATGCCAGGTCGACTCGGCGATCTCCAGATGCTGACGCACCTCGTCACGCTCAGCGCCGCCAGCCAACATCTGTTGCCCTCGACGAGCTTGCGGATGATCTGGTCGGGCGTGTGCAGACGTCGTGCCAGGAGGCTGGCCTCCTCGGCCCGATTCTGGGCAACGGCGCACAGTCCCCGGACAACTACACGGGGGTCACCTGAGCACCGACAAGTCGCACGGCTTCGAAACCGAGACCAGCGTCGCGGCGCAACCGGTGACCGGGACGGAGGGCGAGGTCAAAGGCACCCGCCGGTAGCGTGTGGAAGACGACAACCACACCGAGCATCGCCAGAGCCTCGAAGGAGTCGAGTAGCGCGCGGAGCTGGTTGCCGAGGACGAGCTCGGGTCGGGGTGCGCGGAACCGGTCGGCTCGGGCTCGAGACGCCCATGCGAACAAGGTCGCCGTTGCCGATGTCCGGTCGAGGCCTCGTTGCCCGGTCAGCCGCCGGCCCCGGCCTCCAGGCTCTGCAGTACCAAGTCGATCGGGTAGCCGTGGAGCGACGCCGCGGGGCACCTCGCCTTCAACCAGCGGTAGAGCTCGATCAGCTTCGCGGTGGCCGTCGCCGCATCGGGCACCGTCCCCTGACCCACGGCGCCGGCCGCCGCCGAATCCAGCGAGCCCATCAGCCAGTTGAAGGTGTCCACGATCTCGGACGGGGGTCGGGCCGTGTCGCGCAACCGCTTGTGTGCCTCAAGCTTCTCGGTCAACGTGTGCTTCGACCCGTCCAGCACGTACTCGAGCTCGTAGTCGGCGTAGGCGGAGCAGAAGGCGCTCGGGTCGGCGGGTGTGGACGTCGTCGTGGTCGTCGACGACGACGCCGACGGATCGTCGGGGATCGAGTACTGGATGGTGGCATCGGCACTGGCGCTCAGGCCGACCATCCCGAAGCCGCTGGTTGCGCTCTGGAGCAGCCGCTCGACCGGTCCGATGACGGTCGCGACGATGTCGGACACTCCCGGGATTCCGGCGAGCCGTCCGACGATCGCCGACCGCAACCCGGCGATCTGTGCCTCGGCGATCCGCCGCACCTCCTTGAACGCGTCGACGTCGACCCGAGCCCTGACCACCAGCGGGTCCCGCGTCGAGCGGGCGCTCTGCTTGACGGCCGACGGTTGTCCGACGGCGTGGAACCTGAGCAGCGCCGTCTCGTCGGAGCCCAACGCACCGGCCAGCGGGTCGTCGATCACCGAGTAGGTCGCGCCGGCGGAGGCGGGGACGGTCCAGGCCACCTTGGTTCCGGGCTCTACGCCCTTCGGGAACGCGACCCCGAGCGACTCCGCGCATCCGGTCAGCTCCTTCGGCCACTTCGCGGCGAGGCTCTCGACGTGCAGACGGAACCGACCGCTGTCGCCGACGTCCGGCTCGGTGCCGGTGACGTAGGGCTGGTTGCGGTTCGGTGCCAACGTTGCCCTCCAGCCCTTGATGAACGACCCGAGCTCGGCAATGATCGCCAATGCGGTCACAGCGAAGCTGAGCACCCGCACGATGGGCTGGGTGATGGCGCTGACGAGGCCGCCGATCACCCCTCGGGCGAAGTCGACCGCCAGGTTGAACAACCCGGAGAGGAACGAACCGATCGCGCCGGCCGGACCGGTCTTGCCCAGGAAGTCGGGGCTCAGCTTGATCGCCTCGAACAACGAGCTCATGGTCCGCTCGAAGAAGCCCTGGATCGCCAGGCAGGTCGGGGTGCCGTCCGCCACCAGCGCCTGTCGCCCGTGCCGGGGCGACCGCGTCTCCAACGAGATCGCGTCGGCTGACGACTCGGATGATCCGCCGAACGCATCGTGCACGAAGAGTGCGAGCACGGCGTCGGGAAACACAACGTCGGGCGAACGGGTCCAGTCCTGCTCGCCCACGACGTCCCGGGCGAGCGACGACGCCGGAGTGCCGCCGCGAGCGATCCAGGCGCCGATGAAGTACGAGAGCGGTGGAGCGCCTTCGGGCACCGGCAGCGCGGCGTCGAGCTCGGAACCGGTGAGCCCCTGGCCGCCATCGACGCCGAGCTGCATCGTCGAGACCTGCCATGGGGTGTAGGCCAAGCCCGCGAATGTCGCGCTGATCGACGGCACCAGCTGGAGGCCGACCGCCTCGAAGTCAACCGCGAGGTCGATCGGCGCCCCGCCACCCTCGGGGTCGGCTGCGGCGGCCGTTGCGGCGCCGTCGGCCCGGTCACCATCGCTGCTGCACCCGAGCGACGAGGCGACGACGGCCACCACCACCACGCTCGTTACCCACCGCCTCGTGACACGCATCCGGCTCTCCTTCCGAGCGACCCCCAAACAGTAGGGGGGCGGTCGTCGCCGAACATCGGCCACCTGGGGGAGGTGGCCGGGCGTGCATCAGCGGTCGAGCTGGTCGTTGGCCGCTGCCGGAACGCGGCCGCCAGACGGGCCCGTCCCGGGCGATCGAGCTTGCGGAGGATGTTGGACACGTGTGTCTTGACCGTGATCGGCCGACGATGAGTCGTTCGGCAGTCTGGGGTTCGTGAACCCATCGGCGACCGGGTCGGTGAAGAGCCGCTCGGCGGGAGTGAGGCTGTCCGACCCGATCGCCGGGCGCCGTCACTCGCCGCGACCACGGCGCACCACCTCGACTAGGCCCGTGAGATCCGGATCGGAACTGGACCGGAGGTCGGCACCCGTCGCGTGGACGCCGTCGACGATGGCCTACCCACGCTCGGAGCGCACACCTGCCTCCTCGGTCTGCCAGTTCTGTCGCCTGATGTGGCAGACAGGCGCGGTACCTCACGGCACGGCACGAAGCAACGTCGCCGAACGCCAGAACCCCCGGAAGTCCGGGGTGGACGGGCTCCGACCGTACCCGGCGGGACGAGTCGGATCGAACTTGCGGCCCGAAGGTCAGCTCTGACTCGGCGCGCTTAGGTCGGTGTGCTGAACATCGGACTTCTCGCGCCTGGTGCGGGCGAGTACTACATCGGCGAGGTGGCCTCGTCC
>CAZVVS010000481.1:0-3949 GCA_964630585.1 uncultured Gordonia sp. | reverse complement strand
GCCAACGCGATGAAATAGAGGCCTGTCGGGGTGAATCGGTCAAGGACGTAACGCGGGATCGGCATGATGTAGCCCTCTCGCGTCGCAACGATCGGCTTTACCTGCAGCGGGTTGAGCGACCACTTTTCCAAGCCTGACGCCTCGGCGGTGCATCCGATGTTCCGGAGTTCGTTCACGGTGCCCGCATACGTCGCGTCGATGACTTCGAGGGCGCGGTCGACCGGCAGCGGCGTGAATATCGGAGCTACATGAGGTGCCTTGAGGAGATCGCGGCTGATCTGACCGCCATTCTGAAGTGCCGCTACGTGCATGCCGAAGCCGATGCGCATGAATTCTTCGAGAGTGACGCCGAGAAGGTCCTGCCATTCAGTCGCGCTGAGCGCCCCCTCACAGCCGTCGGCCTGATCGATGAGTAGCGCTACCGAACGCCCGATGTTCTCCATCTCGGAGTACTGGAAGGAAGCTTGTTCGTAGACGACCCTGCTCATCATTCCGCGCAATCGGTCCAGACCAGGTTGCTGAATCAGTGCCGGGTCCTCCACCTCCAGGTAGTAGCCGCACATCGCTCTGACGTCCTCGCGTGCCACTGGTTGGCTGCGATGCTCGTTGCCGTAGAGCACCGCAGCTCGGGCGACCGCCGCGAGCGAGAAGTGCTGAACGGCGGTCGACTCGCGGGCGGACCCAGGTGACCGGAACTCAGCGTTGACGAGGTCGGCGGAGACTGCGGCAATCGTCCTCAGCACGTCGCTCGTCCGGTGACGGCGGACTCGCTGCTTGAACTCGTCGAAGGGAATCGGGCCCCGGATCCTGGCCATCGCGTTGTGAAGTATGTCGTACTCGCCGGGACGCACCCAGCGGCTTGCCGGCGGTGGCAATTCCTCGCTTCCGGATGTCACCCACACCCTGCTCGATGCGAGCGGATGCGTCGCGACGCGTGGCGGCCGCGCCCCGCGCGCTTAGGTGGGTGTGACCGAGACCAACGCCAACACCGACCTCCCTGCCGACCCGCTCGCGAGCGACCTTGTCGTGGCGTGCGAGGAGGCGTGGCGAACTATCCAATCGCATCACCCGGAACTCCCGCCCGTGGTCATGCTCCTTGGCACCGGGGTGGAGCGGGGCCGGCTCGTGAAGCTCGGCCATTGGTGGGGTGGTCGATGGCTCGCTGACGGTGACGTCCGAGGTGAGGTGCTCCTGGCCGGCGAGGCGTTGCACCTCAAGCCCGAGGACGTGTTCGAGGTGCTGCTCCACGAGGCCGCGCACGGGATCAACGCCGCGAGAGGTGTGAAGGACACGTCGCGGGGCGGCCGCTATCACAACGCCCGCTTCAAGAAGACGGCGATCGAGGTCGGTCTCGACGTTGAGCAGGCCGACCCGTACGGGTTCGCGAAGACGTCGGTTCGGCCCGAGACCGCCGAGCGATACGCGAGCGAGATCTCTCGACTCGCCGGTGCGATGCGAATCGCTCGACGTATCCCGCAATCAGCGCTGGGCACCGAGGTCACGGCTGAAGGCACCGAGACCGTGGGTCAGGCTGGCGGAGAGCCCGAGGAGTCTGACCGGCAGAAGGTGCGAACCGCGGAGTGCGGCTGCGGTCGGCGAATGCGCATGGCTCCGACTGTGTTCGCACTCGGCCCGGTGACGTGTGGGAACTGCGGCTCCGATTTCATCATCGACCGCGACGCTCAGCGAGATGGCACCTCCCCCGACAGTTCGCCGCCCGAGCGCGCCGCCCGGCCCACACGGATTCCGCCCGCCGACCACCACACCGGCCCCGCGGATGCGGTCCTCGCTCGAGCCGCAGCCGAAGAGGACGGGCACGACGTTCTCCTCCGGCTCGGCGCATGGCGGCAGGAGTTCGGTACCGAGAACGAACAGCAGCTCGAGACGACCGACGCAGCCGATCACGCTCGGATGACTGCGCTGGCGCGAGCAGTCCTCGCGGTGGATGGGGTCCTTCACGGGCGGCCCACAATGCTCGGTCCGATCGAAGTTCGGGCAGGCGATCGAGTCGCCGTCTCGCCCACAGCGGACGTCCCTGACGGATGGCTCCCCGAACCGGGCACCCCCGGAACGGTGACTGACGTCGACCGGGATGGCATCGAGGTCACGATCGACTTCGCAACGGCGGGCCTCTACGCCGTCGATGCCGGCGGCCCATTGGCACACGCAATCGTTCACGACTACTGCTCGTCCGACTTCGCGCCCGCTGCGGCCGTGCCGATGCCGGACGAGTCGGCGGCGGTGGAGATCGACCTGTGAGCCGCCCCGACCCTTTGGGCGACGCAGTTCACTATGCCAACGATGGGCGGCCGATATTCCCCTGTCACACCCCGACGCCAGCGGGCTGCTCGTGCTGCCGACCGGACTGCGGTTCACCGGGCAAACACCCCCGAACCCGACAGGGCCTCAACGACGCGACGACCGACGTCGGTCAGATTGAGGCGTGGTGGCGGCAATGGCCCGATGCAAACGTGGGTGTCGTCACCGGACGGCCCTCCGATCTCGTCGTGATCGACATCGATCCTCGCCACGGCGGTGTCGACTCCATGCGCTCACTGCTCGACGAGCACGGTCCCCTGCCCCCTGGCCCACGGGTGCGGACCGGCTCCGGCGGCTGGCACCTGTTCTTTCGTTCGCCTGAGGCTCGGGTGCGGAACTCGGTCAATCGCGTTGGCGAGGGCATCGACGTCCGAGCGGACGGCGGGTACGTGATCGCTCCGCCAAGCCTGCATCCCGCCGGTGGCCGCTACGAATGGACCCAGGGCGGAAGGGCTCCTGACCTCCCCGACTGGCTGGAACGTCTCGTCTCGCCACCTTCCGTCCCGACGCCGGTGCTACAGGATCCGATCCGAGTATCCGTCGCTCTCGACCGGTGGGCAGCAGCCGCACTCCGTGGCGAAGTGGAACGCGTTCGACACGCCGCAGAGGGATCGAGAAACCACACCCTGAATCGCTCAGCATTCGCGCTCGGTCAGATCGCAGGAGCTGGCGTCATCGATGCTTCGGAAGTCGAGCTGCACCTGAAGGGCGCTGCGACGTCGGTCGGCTTGGGGGAACGGGAGGCGACCCTGACCATCCGGTCGGGTTTGGCAGCCGGACTCGCACGGCCTCGCGGACCGGCGGACCTCCTCAAGCGCCCGCCGTCGGCGCGACCCGCACCGTCGGTCGAACTCTGCGACGACGTCGACATCGCGCTTCCATAGTTCCCCTGTCAGGTTGTTCCTGATACTCAACTACGCTGACGACATGGCCATGCGCCCCGGGCACCCGTCCAAGCCAGATGCGGAATCCGTTGACAACGTGATCATGGCGACAGCGAAGGGCTGGCTCGACGGGCTCGCTTCGAGTCGGCGGGCGTTCCGCGTGGCACCCGCAGGTCCCTTGCGACGGGCCGTTCTCGCAGCCCGCCTTTCCGAGGCGTTCGACGTGCTCGCCGCCGAAGCAGTCGCAGAGGCCCGCGCCAGCGAGGACTGCCCATCGTGGGCCGACGTCGGCGACGCCTTCGGAATCCGGGCGCAGTCGGCGCATCAGCGCTTCGGCCGAGCCGGCTCAGAGCGCAACCCCTGAATCGAGGTCGGCTTCGAAGTCGAGCGCCTCGACCTTTCGCGCTGCGAAGTCCCAACTGCCCGCAGCGACCGGGTCAGTCGGCCGGTCGCCGAGAAACCCAGCAGGGCCATCGAGATCGGCATCAAGTTCTTCGTCGATGCCATACCTGTGTCGATGCATCGCGACTGCCGTCGCCGCTGTCGTCCACGCTGCCCGTTCGCGCTGCAAGGTCGGCTCAGGCCCCATGTGGTCGACGATCTCGCCGGGCAAGTGTGCGAGCGGTCGCTGTCGGATGCGCGCCTCGACCGCTCGTTCGGCAGCGGCGACGGTGCCGTGTTCAGTGATCAGGTCGTCGTGATCCGCCATCCACGATCGGCGCTCCTCGAGTTGGCGTTGCCCGGCA
>CAZVVS010000480.1:0-3950 GCA_964630585.1 uncultured Gordonia sp. | reverse complement strand
GGTGCGCCCAGGTGTTCCGCGCGTCAGACAGCTCGAACACCAGCGACCGGATCGCAGGCGGGAACCCGTGGCCGAACACGTCGTTCCACGTTGCCTTCATCCCCTTGAAGAGGAAGGCGACGTCGGTGGTCGTGGGGGACGACTCCGGCTTGTGGAGCCGTCCGTTGACGATGTTCAGCCAGTCATCGCCGAAGAAGCCGCTCCACGTCTCCTCGCACTTGGGCCGCAGTCCGTCTCGGAGAAGGTCGAGCGCCTTCGAGATCCGGTCCGTGTTGGGCATCACCATCGGGCTGATCCTCCGCTACCCGCCATCACAGGAGCTTCTGTTGTTGGTCGTGATCCGTACCAGAACCCATCGACTGAAGCGTCGGCCACGCAAGGATCAGGCCGTTGTAGGCGCCCGCCTCCTCCGCCCAGCCCTTGTCCGTCGCCTTCTGGAAGAGGACGTACGCGAGCTGCCGGGCACGATCGCCGAACCCGCCGAGCCGATGCAGTAGATCCGCGGCCTCGGTCTCCGAGCGGTCCAGGGCGGCGACGAGGTGCTGAGTCGCTTCCCAAACGGTCAACCGGGTGTCTGCGACGACGTCCCACTCTGGATCGAGTTCGTGCCGTTCGAACAGCCGGAACGATCCGCCCCGAGCCTCGCCGATGCCCGCTGCTTCGATTCCGCTCAGTGACGTGTTCTTTGCTCGTGCCTGTCCGTCGGCGTCCCCGGACCTTCCCGGGTTGTAACCCTGCTGCGCGTACCACGTCGCAGCGAAACGAGTATCCGCATCAAGCTCAGCCTCTTCGCCGTCGATCACCTCGCCGAGGACGTCGTTGATGATCGCGAGCGCATCGGAAACCGACATCGCCGACCCATCCGCCTCCACCACCTTGGCGTAGCGGGAGAAGACCTTGATCCCGGGACCGATGGTTGACTGCGCGATATCAACGGGGGCGATGTTGCCGGACTGGAGAACGCGCACCGCCGAGGGCAACTCGTCACGAAGCGCGCTGATGAACTCAGCGCGCGACGCAAGGGCAGCACCAGCTGGCCGAGGGCGGCAGGCGAGCACGATCGAGGAGGCGAGTGCATTCGCCCCGATACTCCGCATCCGGTTGGCCATCTCCGTCCGCAGTGGCCACGTGGCGTTCACCTGAAGTCCAGCGTCGAGCACAGCTTGAAGGAAAGTCGACCAACCGGTCGTCCCATTGCCCTCAGATGCCTTATACGCGTAGTAGATAGCGGCTGGGACATCCGGAGCCTGTGAGTCCGCCACTGCTTTCATGAACTCCGACATGCCCGATTCGAAATGATCCTTGGCGCCTTCTCTGGAGCCGAATCGCTGCACGTCTGCCACCATCTCGTCAGCCTTGGGGGTGAGGAGGGTTGCACACTCGTCCGGCCATACGTCTGCGAGGCTCTTTCGGAGCCACACATAGAAAAAGTCGGAAATGTCGCTGTACGGAACCGAGTCGTAATATGGCGGATCCGTCGAGACCGCCGCTCCACTTCGCTCGCGAACCAATACACGAGAGTCCCGCTGAACGACCTCGCCTCTACCTGTCGCTGGAAGGTGTTCGATCGCTTTCCGGATCCAATCCACCATAGACATCCAGTTCCCAGTCGAATCCGAGAACGGGTTGGTCTCAACGAAGTCCCAGGTCATCGGAATCGCTTGACGCCCAAACGTATTTCGAATCAGCTCCTTCGAGTTATGCCAGCTGCAAGCCGACGACCAGTAGTCCGCACACTTGTCCAACGCGAACGCGAGATAGGTCAAGACCGCGTCGGCATACGCCTCTGCCCCGTCTCCGCCGTCGCGTAGCCGCTCTCCCGCACCCAGACCTGCCTGCACGGCGGCGTCTCGAACTCTAGTTCTCACTTCGGGAAGGAGCTCAGCAAAGGTCGTCAGGGCGACCAGCTGCCTGGGAGTGAAGAGTCGCCACCACTCATCGAGGCCGTAGCGAGGCGTGCCCATGTACTGCGGGTGATCCGACATCCGCCCAGACGGAAGGCCCTCCGGTAGAGAGCAGGCCGCCGCCACCTTGTCGCCCTCCGTCGCTTCGCAGTAGACGCGACCCGGTGAACCCTCACCGACGACAGCCATCAGGTCGGCACCGAGTGAACCGTTCCGCCCAGCTTCCTTGATGTATGCCTTCGGGATTGCAGAGCCCGTAGCGATACACGTTGCGTTCCCTCGCTCGACGGTGCGCGCAAGAGCCGGCTCCCCACCGTGCCTGATCCTGTAGGTGACGGACTGCGTCTGAGGGTCCACGACGGGCTCCACCCAGACCTTCGGCTTTCCCGGCTTCTGCGAGAGGACCCACGACGCCACCAGAGGAACCGCGCCCTTCCAGGTAGGGTCCGGAGACTCAACAGTCCGCGCCCAAATCCACGCGATTGGAGTGAACCGCTCGCCATTCGATCCGGTGGCATCTGGATACAGGTCGCCGATACGCCGACGTGCTTCCTCGCTCATCCACAGGCCGAAGGCCTCAACATCCGCCGCGAGACCCTGAGCACGTTGCCAGGTTCGCAAGTTCGTTTCGATCTCCGGAGACACCGGCGGCCGCGCCGCAAAGCGAGACGGAATCTCAATCATGGCCTTCTGGATCAGCACCGCTACGGGGTTCAGATCACCCGACAGCGCGTCAAGACCAAGGCGCTGTGCCTCCAGCGGGATGGCTCCTCCGCCCCCGAACGGATCAAGGATGGGTGGAGGACCACCCGGGAAACAGCGGTCTATCTCGGCCTTGGCCGCCTCGAGGACGAGGGGATCGTTCGAGTTCTCCCAACGAACGAGTTGCTCAAGGATTCGGAAGAGGCGAGCACGCTCAACCTCTTGTTCCGAGGGACTGAGATCTGGGTCGGCTGACGGATCGTCCACAAGGGATGCCCAGATCACGGCCCGAGCCGCAGCGAGTGGCCGACGAGCCCACCACAGGTGAAGGGTCGAGGGATGGCCGTGACGGACTGACTTCTCCCGTGCGGATTGTTCGTTGATCGTGGCGAGGGGAAGCGCCACCTCGATGAGCTTTGGCTTATGGGTGGTCAACAGGGATCTCCGGCGACGTTGAGGAGGTTGGCGACGTTGAGCGGCACCTTCGTCTGAGCGAAGTGCAGCGTGACGTCTCGGAACGGCTCGACGAGGTATCGAACTGTCGGTTCGATGTCGGGCTCGTTCGGCACAGAGGCGACGGCGAGTCGCCAACGATCGGGGTTCGACTTGGCCTTCTGCACCTGTTGGGCGCTGACGCTGATTTCGAGCGTCTGCGGGAGGTGGCCCTTGACCTCGATGAAGTAGTGGTGCCCGGTGACGGGGTCGACCGACTCGATGTCGAAGCCGGGGTTGCTGTGGTGCTGGACCTCGGGGACCCGGCCGAGGGCTACCTCGGCCTTGACGACCGCTGCGACGGCTCGGCGGTCGGTCTCCATTTTGTCGGCGACGTCGCCTGGATCGGGCGGGTTGCCGTGCAGCTTGTCGAGCAGTCCCTGAGGGATAACGAGCGCGGCGCCGACGATGGTCGGTGGACTGTTGTGGAGGTTGGCCTCCATGTCCAACTCGAGCCGGCGGCGGGCCATGCGCGCTTCGAGCTCGTCGGCCCGTGCCCGGGCGCGCCCCGAGCTGATCCTCGGCTTCTTGCCGGAGAGTTCCTGACTCTTCAGTTCCTCGGCGCGCTCGTCCCAGAAGCGGATCTCGGCTGCGAGCCGTTCGTGGACCGCGCCGCGCACCTTGGCGACGCGGGCAGTGGTGACGGCCTCGATTTCTTCGAAGTGTGGGGCGGCGAGGTGTTCGATGGCCCAGTCGCGCGCTCCGGCTTCGGCCGCGTGATCGATCCAGTCGGTGTCGAGATGGCTGTCGATGAGGCTCCGCTGATCGTCGTCGATAGGTGCGTAGCCGATGTAGGGCTCGGTACCGGGGTCGACGGCCACGCCGTTGCGGTCGATCTCGACGTACTGGAAC
>CAZVVS010000479.1:0-3994 GCA_964630585.1 uncultured Gordonia sp. | reverse complement strand
GCCGGCCTTGCGCGAATCGGCCGCTGCCTTGCTTGCCGCGCGGGGCCTGGAACTCGCTCACAGTCCGTGTCGTCCTTTCGGGGGCGCCGAGGCGCCCGTTCCGCCGATGCCGGCGAGGAATGGGTTGGTCGCGCGCTCGGCGCCGATCGTCGTCTGCGGGCCGTGGCCGGGAAGCACCACCGTGTCGTCGGGCAACGGCAGCAGCTTGGCGGCGATCGAGTCCAGCAGCTGCTGGTGATCGCCTCCGGGCAGGTCCGTCCGGCCGATCGACCCCTGGAAGAGTACGTCGCCGGCGAAACAGATGCGCACCGGGTTTTCGTCACCACCGGGCACATCGATGCCCAGCAACACCGATCCCTGGGTGTGTCCGGGGGCGAGGTCCACCACGAACCGCAGTCCGGCCAACTCGACCTCCTCGCCGTCGGTGAACTCGATGACCTTCTCCGGCTCCACGAACTTCATCACCCCGATCATCGTGCCCAGCGCCCGGCCCAGGCCTTTGCCCGGATCGGACAGCATCGGCCGGTCGGCGGCATGGATGTAACAGGGGATCCCGTAGGTCTCGCAGACTTTCGCGGCATTCCACGTGTGATCGAGGTGCCCGTGAGTCAGGAGCACCGCGACCGGCGTGAGCCCGTATTCAGCGCACACCTTGTCGACCTGCTCGGCGGCATCCTGTCCGGGATCGATGATGACGGCCTCACCACCCGGCCCGTCCGGCGACGCATCCGCGGAGACGAGGTAGCAGTTCGTCTGGAACATGCCCGCGGGGAATCCAGTGATCAGCATGGTCGTCATTGTCTCAGAAACGCACCGCGACCGACCACGCGGCGCGGACCCGGTGTCACCACGACGTCCGCGGGACTGGCAGTATGGCAGCTGACCCACGACCACGCCCGAGGAGAGTTCCCGCACGTGACCAGCAACGACGAGCAAGTGACCAGCAACGAGGATCGCCGTCTGGCCGCCAAGCGCAAGCTGGAGGCCAGGCTAGCCGCCGAGCGCGCCCGCCAGGTCCGCAGCCGCAACATCCTCATCGGCGTCCTCTCGGTGATCACACTGCTCGTCGCAGCCACCATCGTCTGGGTTGCGCAGAACTTCATCGGCACGGTCACCTGTGATTGGGGCAAGCCGCAGAACACGCTGGCCGACACCGTCAAGGACCGCGCCAAGATCGTCGGCGGCCAGCCCCCGGAGCGCCGTGCCGAGGCCGAGAAGTACATGAACACCCTCGCCGCCGGCGTACCCAAGGAGCGCACCTCGCCCCAGCCGTCGTCGAACGTCCCGGTGCCCTTCCCCGGCACCAAGCGCTACATCAAGACTGGTTCATGGTTCGCCAGCTCCACCACTCCGATGACGCTGGACACCAACCACGGCTCCCTGCCGATCACGCTGGATCACGCGTCCGCGCCGTGCAACTCCGCCGCCATCCAGTCGCTCGCATCGCACGGTTACTACGACGGCACCGACTGCCACCGCCTGACCCGCAGCGAGAACCTGAAGGTCCTGCAGTGCGGCGATCCGACGGGGACCGGCATGGGCGGTCCCGGTTGGACCACCATCGATGAGCCGCCCACCCAGCTCAAGAAGGTCCCCGGCACCCAGGACTCGATGATGGGCGCCGGTCCGGTCGTCTACCCGCGCGGCACGGTCGCCATCGCCAACTCCAACAACCCGATGATGGGCCGCTCCAACACCGGCGCCGCCCAGTTCTTCATCGTCTGGTCCGACTCCCAGCTGTCCCCCGACTTCGCGGTCGTCGGCAAACTCGACGAGAGCGGGATGAAGACACTGGACGCGATCTCCAAGATCCCGACCGAACCGGGCCCCGACGGCAACAAGGACAGCGGTCGTCCCAAGGACGCCGTGACCATCAAGTCCGCCAAGGTCGGCTGAGCACGCTACGCGGCTGACGTCACCCGATAGACGTCGTACACGCCCTCGATGTTTCGGACGACGTTGAGAACGTGACCCAGGTGCGTCGGGTCGCCCATTTCAAAGGTGAACCGGCTGACGGCCACGCGGTCGTTGTTCGTGGTGACCGACGCCGACAGGATGTTGAGCTTCTCGTCGGCGAGGGCCTTCGTCACATCCGACAGCAGCCGGTGCCGGTCCAGCGCCTCCACCTGGATCGCCACGAGGAACACCGACGAATCCGACGGTGCCCATACCACGTTGATGAGCCGCTCGTCCTGCTCGCGCAGCGCCGCCGTGTTCGGACAGTCGGTGCGGTGCACGCTGACCCCGCCGCCGCGGGTGACGAATCCGAGGATGTCGTCACCGGGCACCGGTGTGCAGCATTTGGCCAGCTTGATCAGGACGTTGTCGACACCCTCGACGACGACTCCGGCATCGCCGCCCGCGCGCCGGCGCGGTGGCATCGTCGACGGGGTGGAGATCTCGGCGAGCTCTTCCTCGGCGCTGTCGAGTCCGCCGAGCTGGGCCACCAGACGGCTCACCACGCGGTGTGCCGACACCTGGTTCTCCCCCACCGCGGTGTAGAGCGCCGTCACATCCGGATAGTGCAGCTCGACGGCGACCGCACTCATGTTCTCGACTGTCAGCAGCCGCTGCAGGGGCAGACCACCGCGGCGGACCTCTCGGGCGATCGCCTCCTTGCCCGCGTCGAGGGCCTCCTCGCGCCGCTCCTTGACGAACCACTGACGGATCTTGGTCTTCGCGCGCGGGGAGACGACGAAATTCTGCCAGTCCCGGGACGGGCCGGCGTTGGGCGCCTTGGACGTGAACACCTCGACGACCTCGCCGTTGTCGAGCTTTCGCTCCAGGGCCACGAGCCGACCGTTGACGCGCGCACCGATGCAGCGGTGGCCGACCTCGGTATGGACGGCGTAGGCGAAATCGACCGGCGTCGAGCCGGCCGGGAGGGTGAACACGTCACCCTTGGGGCTGAAGACGAAGATTTCCTTGACGGCCAGGTCGTAGCGCAGCGATTCCAGGAACTCGCCCGGATCGGCTGCCTCCCGCTGCCAATCGAGCAACTGCCGCATCCAGGCCATGTCGTCGATCTCGGCGAGCTCGGCACCTTTGTGCGCCTTGCGGTCGGCGCGGGTGCCGCCCTCCTTGTAGCGCCAGTGCGCGGCGATGCCGAACTCGGCGGTGCGGTGCATGTCACGCGTGCGGATCTGCACCTCGAGCGGTTTGCCCTCCGGGCCGATCACGGTGGTGTGCAGCGACTGGTAGACGCCGTAGCGCGGCTGGGCGATGTAGTCCTTGAACCGACCCGCCATCGGCTGCCACAACGAATGCACCACGCCCACCGCCGCGTAACAGTCGCGCACGTCCTCGCACAGGATGCGAATGCCGACAAGATCGTGGATGTCGTCGAAGTCGCGGCCCTTGACGATCATCTTCTGATAAATCGACCAATAGTGCTTGGGCCGGCCCTCGACGATCGCCGACAGTCGCGCCCCGGCCAGCGCCTCGTTCACCTCGTCGCGGACCTTGGTCAGATAGATGTCGCGCGAGGGTGCGCGGTCGGCGACGAGCCGGACGATCTCCTCGTACCGCTTGGGGTGCAGGATCGCGAACGACAGGTCTTCAAGCTCCCATTTGACGGTCGCCATGCCGAGGCGGTGCGCCAGGGGCGCGATCACCTCGAGCGTCTCGCGCGCCTTCCGGGCCTGCTTCTCCGGCGGGAGGAACCGCATGGTGCGCATGTTGTGCAACCGGTCGGCCACCTTGATGACCAGTACCCGCGGGTCGCGCGCCATCGCGATGATCATCTTGCGGATGGTCTCGGCCTCGGCGGCCGTGCCCAGTGCCACCTTGTCGAGCTTGGTGACACCGTCCACGAGGTGGGCGACCTCGGGACCGAAGTCGTCGGAGATCTGTTCCAGTGAGTAGCCGGTGTCCTCGACGGTGTCGTGCAGCAATGCCGCGATCAGCGTCGTCGTGTCCATGCCGAGGTCGGCCAGGATCGTAGCGACCGCCAGCGGGTGGGTGATGTAGGAGTCCCCCGACTTGCGGTACTGGC
>CAZVVS010000478.1:0-3998 GCA_964630585.1 uncultured Gordonia sp. | reverse complement strand
CCGTCGGGGTCATCCCACGGATCGGGGATATCCCACACACCGGGGTCGATCTCGAAACCGTCGGTATCCACGCTTGCCTGGGCACCTGAGACCGCCGACTGTTCCGGTGCGGCGGTCGTGGTGTCCATGACCTGAATTCTACCGGAACACATGTTCGAGCACCAGGCTAAATATGCAGGTCAGTGGCTATTGTGACTACTGTTCACTGGCGCATACCAATGCGGCCGATGAGGTTAGCGCGCGCTTGTCTTGGCCCCTGACAATCGTCCAGCGGCCCGCTCGATGATCGTCGAACCCGGGCTCTGTTGCGGGAGTTCGACGCGAAGCCGACTGGGAATGAACTGGTAGCATAATCCCATGGAAGCTGTTATCGATTCCGGCGGTCGCATTCTCCTGCCGAAGCACCTCCGCGATGCGCTGGGCCTCACCCCGGGCTCGACGGTTGACATCTCCGCCTATGGTGCGGGGATCCAGGTGACAGCCGGCGGCCGTACCGCCCGCCTCGAACGGGATGATGACGGCCGTCTCGTCGCGCACAGCGATACCACGGTCTCCGACGACATGATGTACGCGTTGATCGATTCCGGACGCCGGTGACTCCGGAGCGGATCGCTGTCGATACCAGCGTCGCGGTCCCGTTGTTGGTCGCCGCTCATGACCACCACGCCAACGTTGCGGCGTGGGCCCGTGGACGGTCATTGCACCTCAGCGGCCAGGCGCTCCCGGAAACGTACTCGGTCCTCACCCGCCTGCCCGGCGACGCGCGACTCGCACCCGCTGACGCGGCATTGCTCATCGACGCCAACTTCGGGGAAGCGCTCGTCTTATCAGCCCGAGCCTTTCAGGCCGTGCATTCCGAACTCAGCCGCAGCGGCGGCGCGGGCGGCGCCACCTACGACGGTTTGGTCGCCCTCGCCGCCCGCGAACACAACGCCGTGCTCGCGACCCGCGACGCCCGGGCACGCTCAACCTACGAGAGACTCGGCGTCACCGTCGAAGTGATTCCCGACGCTGGGGTTAGCCCGCTAGGCGGTAGCCCCTGATTGTCAGTCTGCGGCCCGCTCGATGATCGCGTCGGCCAATTCGCGCGGGGCCTTCTCGGGCACCCAGTGGTCGACACCGGTGAGCTCGACGAAGCGGTAGTCGGCGTCGACGTAGGCACCGCTCCCCTCTGCCTGCTCGCGACCCAGAGCGGTGTCACCGTCGCTCCACACCATCGTCGTCGGAATGACGACGCGCGGGCACACCATCTTCGACGCGATGTCGCCGCTGAACGTCGCCCGATACCAGTTGAGTGCCGCAGTCAGCGCACCCGGCTCCTGCATCTTCACCACAGCGTCGCGCGGACAGGTCCGGCGCAGCAGCACTGCGTTGCGAGCCAACAGCTTCTCCTCGGCGCCCTCGGCTGTGAACACCGAGATGTAGGACGATCGCTCTCGCTGGTCACTCCCCGCCTCCAGAGCCTCCGAGATCGCCGACGCGTGTCCGGTGCTCACCGCCACATACCCGGTGAAACGCTCGGGGTGGCGGGCCGCGAGCTGCCACCCGATGATCCCGCCCCAGTCATGGCCGACGAGAAGGCAGCGCTCAATCCCCAGCGCGTCGAGGATGCCAATCGCATCAGCAACGAGGTTGTCCAGCGAGTAGTCGTCGACGGCCGGCGGCCGCGCGCCCGGACTGTACCCGCGCTGGTCGACGGTGATCGTGCGCAACCCCTCGTCGTTCAGCAGAGGCACGACGCCGTCCCAGCTCGCGCGGTCGTGGGGGAAGCCGTGTAGCAGCAGCACCGGAGGGCCGTCGGGAGGGCCCGAGTCGTCGATGTCGAAGACAAGTCCGCCGAAGTTGATCTGGCTCTTGGTCATGAACCCACCGTATCCGCGCCCCAACCTCAGGTCAGCCGATGCGTGATCACTGGCGGGACGGCGGATCGGCCCTCGATGATAGCGACCAGCGCGGCCCGATCGATGTGCGCTTCGAGTAGATCCGCCATCACATCGAATTGCTCGGCGCGAACCTCCTCATAAGGCACAACCCCCGCCTCGAACTGCTTTCTCCTGACCGTGGCGACCCGCGTCAACAAATCGCGCCGCACCGCATTGTTCTCCAACAACCCGTGCCAATGGGTGCCCCACAGAGCCTCCCGCTCGACACCCTCGCCACCGTCGTCGGTGATGAGCCACGTCGCCTCCCCCGACTCCTCGACGATGCCGTGGTGGATCTCGTAGCCGGTCGCCTCGTGGCCCCAGACCCGTCCCACACCGCGTCGGACGGTCTTGGCGGCGTCGAAGCGGACCGTTTGGTCCAGCAGGCCGATCCCCTCGACCACCCCACTGCCCGACTCCACGTCGTCGATGATCCGGCAGCTCAACATCTGGAAGCCGCCGCACACGGCCAGGATGGGATCACCGGCCGCAGCCCGATCCCGCAGCGCCACGTCGATACCCCGCTTGCGCAGCCAACCGAGGTCGTCGACGGTGGCCCGTGTCCCGGGCACGACGACGAGATCGGCCGCGGCGACGCTGGCCGCATCGTCGACCCACGTCACCTCAACGTCGGGCTCACTCGCCAGCGCCTCGACGTCGGTGGTGTTGGAGACGCGCGGGAGACGGATCGCCGCGACTCGCAGGCCAGCGCTCCCGGACGCGGTCGCCGGTCCGACCCGCGCGCCGATCGAGACTGAGAGCGAGTCCTCCCCGTCGAGCCAGAGCCGTGGCTCAAACGGCAGCACGCCGAGGGTGGGCCGGCCGCTCAGCTCCTCGAGCCGATCGAGCCCGGGCGTCAACAGCCCGGAATCACCGCGGAACTTGTTGACCAGGTAGCCGCGGACGTGCCGCTGGTCGTCGGGGTCGAGGATGGCGGTGGTGCCGAAGAGGTGTGCCAACGATCCACCCCGGTCGATGTCGCTGACGACGACGACGGGCATCTCGGCCGCCGACGCGAGTCCCAGGTTCGCGATGTCGGAACCGCGCAGGTTGATCTCGGCGATCGAGCCGGCGCCCTCGACGACCACGACGTCGAACTCATCGCGCAGCGCCGCGAGGTCGTCGAGCACCACGTCGCGAAGGCGTGTCCGCCACTGCGTGAAGTCCGCCGCTCCCACCACCCCGGCGGTCTGCCCGCGCACGACGACGTGGGACTGTCGGTCCGACCCGGGCTTGAGAAGCACCGGGTTGAACCGCACCGACGGCTCCAACCCCGCCGCCCGCGCTTGGGCAGCCTGCGCCCGGCCGATCTCCCCGCCGTCGAGCGTGGCGACGGAATTGTTCGACATGTTCTGCGCCTTGAACGGCGCCACGCGGATGCCCTCGCGCGCCAACAGGCGGCACAGACCTGCGACGACCATCGACTTGCCGGCGTCGCTGGTGCAACCGCCGATCAGTACCGCACCGCGCATCAGCGCAGTCAGACGATGTCGGGATCGGGCAAGGTGAGAACCTCGGCGCCGTCGTCAGTGACGACGAGGGTGTGCTCGAATTGGGCGGTCCACTGCCGGTCGCGGGTCACGACCGTCCACCCGTCGTCCCAGATCTCGTATGGCAGGGCCCCGAGATTGATCATCGGCTCGATGGTGAACACCATGCCGGGCTCCAGCACGGTGTCCACGTTCGGCTGGTCGTAATGCAGCACGACCAGCCCGTTGTGGAACGTCTCGCCGATCCCGTGGCCGGTGAAGTCGCGGACCACGTTGTAGCCGAAGCGGTTCGCGTACGCCTCGATGACACGGCCGACGACGTTGAGTTCGCGACCCGGCTTCACCGCCTTGATGGCGCGGTCGGTGGCGATGCGGGTCCGTTCGACGAGGTCGGCGGCCTCCTGGGAGACGTTGCCGGCGAGGAACGTCGCGTTCGTGTCGCCGTGCGCACCGTCGAAGAAAGCGGTCACGTCGATGTTGACGATGTCACCGTCGGCGATCACCGTCGAATCGGGGATGCCGTGGCAGATCACCTCGTTGAGTGACGTGCAGCACGACTTGGGGAAGCTCTTGTAGCCCAGCGTCG
>CAZVVS010000477.1:0-4003 GCA_964630585.1 uncultured Gordonia sp. | reverse complement strand
CGCGGGCCGATCTTCACTGCGGGGGTCGCGGCGCTGGCCGCGGGCGCGGTGTCGATGGCGCTCGGCGAGTACGTCTCGGTCAGCACCCAGCGCGACACCGAGAGCGCCTTACTGGCCAAAGAGGAGCGCGAGCTGCACGATGACCCGGAGGCTGAGCTCGCCGAGCTGGCCGGCCTCTACGAGGCGCGAGGCTTGCAGGCGGCGACCGCGCATCAGGTGGCGGTCGAGCTGACCGCGAACGACGCACTCACCGCCCACGCCAATGCCGAGCTCAATCTCGATCCGCAGGAGCTCGCCAAACCGTGGCAGGCGGCGTTCTCGTCGGCCGTCGCTTTCACGATCGGCGCGCTGCTGCCGTTGATCGCGGTGTTGCTCCCCCCGACGACGTGGCGGGTGCCGGTGGTGGTCGTCTCCGTTCTGGTCGCGCTGGCGCTGACGGGCACCCTCGGCGCAGTCCTCGGTGGCGCCTCGCCGCTGCGCCCGACGATGCGTGTCGTGCTTGGCGGCGCGCTCGCAATGGCCGTCACCTATGCCATCGGGTCACTGGTCGGCACCGCGGTCGGATGACCCCGGTGGCCGCCCGCCTGGGCAGCGGCCGATACCCGGTTATGCGCCGGAGTCCGATACCCTGAACCCCCGTGGTGAGCAATAACGAGTCGTACGACCTCATCGTCGTCGGATCGGGCCTGTACGGCCTGACCGTCGCCGAGCGCGCGGCTACCCAGCTGGGCAAGCGGGTGCTGATCGTCGAGCGCCGTGAGCACCTCGGTGGCAACGCGTATTCGGAGGCCGAGCCGGAGACCGGCATCGAGATCCACAAGTACGGCGCCCATCTGTTCCACACCTCCAACAAGCGGGTGTGGGACTACGTCAACCAGTTCACATCGTTCACCGGTTACCAGCACCGCGTCTTCGCGATGCACGACGGACAGGCCTACCAGTTCCCGATGGGTCTGGGCCTGGTCTGCCAGTTCTTCAACCGCTACTACAGCCCCGACGAGGCTCGGGCGCTCATCGCCGAGCAGGCCGCCGAGTTCGACACCAAGACCGCTGCCAACTTCGAGGAGAAGGCGATCAGCCTCATCGGGCGGCCGTTGTACGAGGCGTTCGTGAAGGACTACACCGCCAAGCAGTGGCAGACCGATCCGAAGAACCTGCCGGCAGCGAACATCACGCGCCTGCCGGTGCGCTACACCTTCAACAACCGCTACTTCAACGACGACTACGAAGGCCTGCCCGTCGACGGCTACACCGCCTGGCTGACGAACATGGCGGCCGACGAGAAGATCGAAGTGCGGCTGAACACCGATTGGTTCGACGTGCGCGACGAGGTGCGCGCCGCGAACCCGGACGCGCCGATCGTCTACACCGGACCGCTGGACCGCTACTTCGACTACGCCGAAGGCCAATTGGGCTGGCGCACGCTGGACTTCGAGACCGAAGTCCTGCCGACCGGCGATTTCCAGGGCACGCCGGTGATGAACTACAACGACGCCGACGTCCCGTACACGCGCATCCACGAGTTCCGCCACTTCCACCCCGAGCGCGACACCTACCCCGACGACAAGACCGTCATCATGCGGGAGTTCTCCCGTTTCGCCTCCGACGACGATGAGCCGTACTACCCGATCAACACCCCCGAGGACCGGGCGATGCTCGCGCGCTACCGCGAGCGCGCCGGTGCCGAGCTGCGCGAGAGCAAGGTGCTGTTCGGCGGACGTCTGGGCACCTACCAGTACCTCGACATGCACATGGCCATCGCCAGCGCGCTGACCATGTTCGACAACACCCTCGCCCCGCACTTGCGCGACGGTGAGCCGCTGCACGAGACCGACGACTGAGCGCTGCGAGGACGACGAATGACTGACGCTTCCACGACGACGAAGGCTTCGACGAAGACCGCGCCGAAGGCTGCCGCTGTGCCGGCCCCGGCGTCCAAGGCCGTCGAGCTCCTGCAGCGCGTGATCTTCCCGCGCCCCGGCGAGCCCCTCGACGTGCGGTCGCTGTATCTGGTGGAGGCCGACGGCAACCAGCGCCGCGCCCACTCCCCGTCGCGCACCTCGGTGGTCCTCGGCGGCGAATCGGAAGTCAGCTTCGAGACCTATTTCAACGCGTTCGCCGCCGCGTACTGGCGCCGCTGGACGACGCTGACCTCGGTCGTCCTGCGCGTCGAACTCACCGGCACCGCCCGCGTGGATCTGTATCGCTCCAAGATCGACGGTTCCCGCATCGGCATCGGCGGCGACCTGGTCCCCGTCGACGAGCAGGGCCGCGGTGTGATCGAGTTCGAACTCGACCTCGGCCCGTTCGAGGACGGCGGCTGGATCTGGTTCGACATCACCACCGACACCGACACCGAGATCACTTCGGCCGGTTGGTACTCGGCCGTCGCAAGCCCCAACCCCGACGCGACCGTGACCGTCGGCATCCCGACGTTCAACCGGCCCACCGACGCCGTCGCCGCACTTGCCGCGTTGAGCAGCGACCCGCTCGTCGACGCGGTCATCGACGCGGTGATCATGCCCGACCAGGGCACCCGCCGGGTCGTCGACGAACCGGGATTCGACGAGGCCGCCGCTGCGCTCGGCGACCGGCTGCACATGTTCAAACAAGGCAATCTCGGCGGCTCCGGCGGCTACTCGCGCATCATGTACGAGGCGCTGCGACTCACCGACAGCCCGTACGTCCTGTACATGGACGACGACATCGCGATCGAGCCCGACTCGATCCTGCGCGCCCTGGCCATGTCGCGGTTCGCGAAGACCCCAATGCTCGTCGGCGGCCAGATGCTCAACCTGCAGGACCGCAGCCACCTGCACTGCATGGGCGAGGTGATCAACCGCCACACCTTCATGTGGACCGCCGCACCGTTCGTCGAGTACGACCACGACTTCTCCAAGTACCCGATGAGTGATCGGGACAACTCGAAGAACCTGCACCGACGCATCGACGTCGAGGGCAACGGCTGGTGGATGTGCATGATTCCCCGTGAATGCGCGGAGACCATCGGTCTGCCGATGCCGCTGTTCATCAAGTGGGACGACTGGGAGTTCGCGCTGCGCGCAGCCAAGGCCGGATATCCGACGGCGACGGTCCCGGGTATCGCGATCTGGCACATGGCGTGGAGCGACAAGGACGACGCCATCGACTGGCAGGCGTACTTCCATCTGCGCAACCGACTCGTCGTCGCGTCGATCCATCACGACGGCCCGATCAACGGCATCCTCACGTCGATGGCCAAGGCCACCGCCAAGCACCTGCTGTGCCTGGAGTACTCGACGGTCGCCATCCAGAACGAGGCGATCCGCGACTTCCTCGCCGGGCCGGACCACATCCGTGAAATCCTGCCGACGGCGCTGGGCAAGATCGCCGGGATGCGCAAGGAGTTCCCCGACGCGGTGGTCCTCCCGTCGGCCACCGACCTCCCGACGGCCACCGGCGAGGCGACCGCACTCGGCGTCAACGAGCCGAAGAACCCCGCGGTCAAGGTCCTCACCCTGGCCAAGGCGATCCGCAACAACCTGCGCCCGGCCGATCCGCGCCACCACGAGGTGCCGCAGGCCAACTATCCGCCGATCGAGGCCCGTTGGTATTCGCTGGGCCGCGTCGACGGCGTGACTGTGACGACCGCCGACGGTCGCGGCGTCGTCTACCGCCAGCGCGACCGGGACAAGGCGCTGGCCCTGGGCAAGGAATCGGCCGCGCTGGTGCGTGAACTGCGCGAACGCTTCCCGGAGATGAAGCAGAAATACCGGGCCGCACACGCGGACCTCACCAGTAAGGAAAGCTGGGCGAATGTCTTCGGAATCGACTGACATCACGACGTCGCCCGCGACGCCGCCGACCACCGTCGACACGGCGGTGGGCAAGCCCACCGGTGAGGCCGCCGTCCTGGCGGGCGTGCAGTCGGTGCTGACCAACCCGACGACGGTCAAAGCCGCACGCGGCCTGTCCCACTTCGGCGAGCACTCGCTGGGCTGGTTGGCACTGGCCGGCGCGGGTG
>CAZVVS010000476.1:0-4005 GCA_964630585.1 uncultured Gordonia sp. | reverse complement strand
TAGTTTGGAAGACTAGGGCTCTACCATTGAGCTACACCCGCATGCAGGCCGCGCTCCGGGGTCGCCGGAATCGCCGCGTGCGAAAAAGAACTGTACACGGGGCGCGCAGAGCGCCGAAATCCGGGAGCAGGGCGGTTGACACCTTGTTCGGGTGCGAAACCTCACAACCGACATCTGTGCAGGTGAGGCGATTCTTTACCAGTCCGGTGTCCGATTCACAGGTGTTTTCAGTGGCCCGAAGGAAACGATTGTGCAACGATTGACGATGAGATTGTCGAGCGGGTTCGCCCCGCACACGACATTCCGCGGGGTGGTCACGACATAGAAGTGCTCGAACTTCCGTTCATCCCGGACAACAACTGTGAAGGACACGAGACAATGCTTAGCCCCACCAAGCATGCTCGGCGGATGGCCGCCAAGAGCGTCATCGTCGCATGTGCGGGCGCTGTCGCCGTCGGTCTGGCGCTGCCCGCGTCGGCCAACGCCGCGCCCGTCACCATCATCCCCGGCCTCCCGCCGATCGACATCCCCGGCGCAGCGGCCCCGTCGAAGCCCAAGCCGAAGCCGAAGCCGAAGCCTCAGCCGGCACCGGAGACCGACAACGGGGTGACCGTCCCGGCGATGCCGGCCGTCTCCAGCAGCACCGGATGGGTCGCCCTGGCCGACGACGCGAGCCACACCATCTTCTGGTGGAAGGACGGCGAGTACAACCGGTCGATGCCGATCTCGATGGGCACCAACCAGCACCCGACGCCCAACGGCACGTACCACACCAAGGAAAAGCATCGCGAGATGTACATGGACTCGTCCACGTACGGCGTGCCGATCGACTCCCCCGAGGGCTACCGAACCTACGTCGAGTACGCGGTCCGCATGGACTGGGGCGGGATCTTCATCCACGGCGCCCCGTGGTCGGTCGCGCAGCAGGGTGTCAGCAATGCCAGCCACGGCTGCATCAACATCAACCTCGCCAACGCGAAGTGGGTTTTCGACACCATTCCGCGCGGCACGCCGATCGTCGTTCGCGGCACCATCGGTGGCGGCAACTGGCGCACCCCGCGCGACTGAACACCGCCATCTAGGCGCCACCAGCCAGCAACAGCGATGAGCCGGGTCCTCCACGGAGGATCCGGCTCATCGCTTTCGCTGTGATCGGTTTCGCTGTAGGTGCGGCCTCACGTCTGGCAGGCCGGGCACCAGAACAGGTTGCGCCCCTCCATGACCTCGTGGGCGACCGGCGTGCCACAGATCCGGCACGGCTCCCCCGCGCGCCGATACACGTAGGTCCGTGGGCGGTCGGGCCGGTACGACGGTGCGCCGTGGTCGTCGTCAGGCCGCATCACGTGCATTTGGCCCCGTCGGACGCCGATCGGCATGAGGAGCAGCAAGTCAGCCCAGACGGCGTCGAACTCATCGTCGGAGATCGTCGTGCCCGCCCGGTGCGGGTCGATGCCCGCACGGAACAACACCTCGGCGCGGTACACGTTCCCGACGCCGGCGATCACCTTCTGGTCCATCAGCAGCGCACCGATGGGGCGCTTGGACTTCTGGATCGCAACCCGGGCTCGCGACGACTCGGCGTCGGGGCGCAGCGGGTCCGGGCCGAGCCTGGCCACGAGTGCGTCGAGGTCCTCGGGCGTGTAGAGCTCACAGGCGTTGGGGCCGCGCAGGTCGACGGCCGCGGTGGGCCCGACGATCCGCAGCCGCACTTGTCCCACCGGCGGTCCGGGCGGGATGGTCAGGTCGTGGAAGGCGCCGTAGATCCCAAGGTGGACGTGCACCAGTTGACGAGGCCCGGTACGCGGGGACGAACCCGGCGGACGGTACTCCTGCACCAGATGCTTGCCCCACGCCTGGGCGCGGTGGAAAGTCCAGCCGTCGAGCATCGCGGCCTCGTCGGCGAAGCGTCCTTGCGGGCTGCTCAGCGCGACCGGGTGCCCGCCGAAGAGGCGCTGCTGGCGCCGGGCGAGCCGATGGAGGGTGTGGCCCTCAGGCACCGGGGACGGCGGGGGCGACGCCGGTGCGCTCGTACTCGGCGAGAATATCGATGCGGCGCTGGTGGCGCGGCTCCTCCGACCACGGGGTGGCGATGAACGCGTCGACGATGGCCAGGGCCTCCGCCTCGGTGTGCATGCGGCCACCGATACCGATCAGCTGCGCGTTGTTGTGCTGACGGGCCAACTCCGCGGTCTCGACGCTCCACGCCAGCGCACACCGCGCGCCGGGCACCTTGTTCGCTGCGATCTGCTCGCCGTTGCCGCTGCCGCCGAGCACGATGCCCAGGCTGCCCGGGTCCGCGACGGTCCGCGTGGCCGCGGCGATGCAGAAGGCGGGGTAGTCATCGAGCGCGTCGTAGGTGTGCGCTCCGCAGTCGACGACCTCGTGGCCCTGCGACCGCAAATGGTCGGCGATCCGGTTCTTCAGTTCGAAGCCGGCATGGTCAGCACCCAGGTAGACACGCATGGCGCCACTATAGTTTGGAGGCGTGTCTGCACCAGAAACGGCCCCCGGCCTGTCTTCGCCGATTCCCTCCGTACCCGGGATACCCGCCGGACCCACCCCCGCGCCGCAGCAGCTACCGCCCGACGCACACTGGTTGCCGCCTGCCGGGTACGCCGACCGGCCACGCCGGCACCCCTGGGAAAACCCGATGCTGGTCATCCTCATCGGCCTCACCATCATCGGGAACCTGATGGTGATCCTCGTCGTCGCGCGCGGTCTGCTGAGTGCGGAGTTCCTGTCGATCCTGGCGCTGCCACTGTTCCTGGTCCTCGGCCGCGGTATCACCTACGCCTCGCCGCGCGTCAATGGCGTCCAACTGACGCCCACCCAATTCCCCGAGGCCTACGGGATGGTCGTCGACGCGGCGGCGCGATTCGGACTCGAGTACATCCCCGACGCGTACGTGATCAACGGCAATGGCACGCTCAACGCCTTCGCCTCCGGACACGGGTTCCGGCGCTACGTCGTCGTGTACAGCGACCTGTTCGAGGTCGGCGGTCGGGCCCGCGACCCCGAGGCGCTGCGCTTCGTCATCGGCCACGAGATCGGGCACATCGCCGCCGGCCATACCTCGTACTGGCGACAGGTCGGCGTCGGCATCGGAATGCGGATCCCGATCCTCGGCAGCGCACTCTCCCGCGCACAGGAGTACACCGCCGACAATTACGGGTACTACACGCAGCCGTCGGGGTCGCCGGGGGTCATCGGTGCACTGTCGGCCGGCAAGTACCTGCTCTCAGCCGTCGACTTCGACCAGTTCGCCGATCGCGCCACCCAGGAGCGCGGTCCGTTCGTGGTCCTCGTCAACGCGTTGTCGAGCCACCCGGTCCTCACTTGGCGGGCGGCGGCATTGCGCAACCGCACCAAGGCCGGTTCGATGTGGCTGCGCCCCAAGGCGATCGTGCGCGGTGTGGGCAGCGGCAACGCCGTGCCGGTCCTTCCGCCGCCGCCGAACCCGGCGGCCGTGCCGGTGGGTTATCTGCCCAACGGAATGGTCTCGCAGGCCAAGCCGTAACCGGTCAGTCGAACTGCGGGTCTTCGGTGCGGGTGCGCTTGAGCTCGAAGAAGTGCGGGTTCGCGGCGACGGCGACGACGCCGTCCCACAGCGTGCCGGCATCCTCGCCGCGGGGGATGCGAGAGAGCACCGGGCCGAAGAAGGCGACGCCGTTGACGTGGATGGTCGGTGTCCCGACGTCGTCGCCGACCTTGTCCATGCCCTCATGGTGGCTGCGGCGGATCGCCTCGTCGAACTCGGTGGAATCGGCTGCCGCGGCAAGCTCGGCGGGCAGCCCCACGTCGGCGAGTGCCCCGGCAATGACCGAGTCGAAGTCCTTGTCGCCCTCGTTGTGGAGGCGCGTGCCCATCGCCGTGTAGAGCGGCGCAAGGACCTCGTCACCCCGGTCGGCGGCCGCGGCGGCCAACACGCGGACGGGTCGCCAGGCGTCCTTGAGGACCTCGCGATACGCGTCGGGGATATCGCGGCCCTCGTTGAGGACCGCCAGG
>CAZVVS010000475.1:0-4006 GCA_964630585.1 uncultured Gordonia sp. | reverse complement strand
GGCGAGATCATCGGCATCGTCGGCCCGTCAGGCGCCGGGAAGTCCACGCTCGTCCAACTGCTGCTCCGCCTTCGAGAGCCCACCGAGGGCGAACTCCTCGTCGGCGGAAGAGACGTGCGCGAGCTGTCGATCGACGACTGGTACCACCAGGTCACCTTCGTGCCCCAGGAGGCTCGCCTCTTCGCCGGCACCATCGCCGACAACATCCGGTTCTTCCGCGACGAGGTGCCGCGTGCCGTCGTCGAGGAGGCGGCCAAGCAGGCGCACCTGCACGACGACATCGTGGCGCGGCCCCTCGGTTACGAAACGCCCATCGGCGAACGGGGGGGCCACCTCTCGGGTGGCCAGAAGCAGCGGCTCTGCATCGCTCGAGCCCTCCTCGAGCAACCCTCGCTCATGGTGCTCGACGAGCCCACCAGTTCGCTCGATGCCCGCTCCGAGGCCTTGATGCGGGAGACCATTTCGGGACTCGTCCCCAGAATGACAGTCTTCGTGATCGCCCACCGGCCATCAACCCTCTCGATGTGCGACCGGATCATGGTCATCCACGACGGGGCGCTTCAGGGTTTCGACCACCCGGACCAGCTCGAGGTGGACAACCTCTTCTACCGCGACATCCTCAAACTCTCGGGCATGCGTTGAGACTACGGCGAGGGACGAGTGATCGACGAGTTAGATGACACCCTCGAGATCGAGGCCATCGAGCGACCAGCAAGCCCGATCCTCAGGGTCGGCGGGTCGAACGGAGTCGCTATCGGACCTGCCCCATACGCAAAGTTGCGAACGACCCCGCGGAAGCGCTGCCCTTCGTCGAGGCGTCGGTGTTCCAGGCCCCATAGGTGCAAGTACGGCGACTGCTCGAGATCGAAGAGCGAGGGCACGAACGAGCTGGTCGCGGTCGCGCTTCGGCCCCCACTCCGTCGAGACCACGAGGACACGGACACCGTGCGTCGTGACGGTGTGATGTACCAGACCATGCGGGGAGTTACTCGCCGCCAGTCGGGAGACTCTGTAATCCACGTCCGATCGCGGGTCGATCCGCCAACGCAGGGAGTCGACATCCCACGCCGTGGCGAGGCGGTCCGGATGGAGATCTCCTTGGTAGGTGTCGAGCACGCCGGGCCCGGATTCGACGCCCGCCACTGACCAGCGAACCGGTCGGTAAAAGAACTCGATCGGCTCGAGCGCGACGGCGCCGTTCTTCACATGTGCATCGCGGGCTTCCGGTGTGGCCGTGGCCAACACGATGCCCGGCCGTCGCGTCGCGTCCCATGCATCGACCAGCTCGGCCACCACCGCACGGAAGACCCCGCGCCTCGTGGCGCGCGGGGTGGTGGCTCCATCGACGAGGCGATCGCACTCCACCACGGTGTCCCCCACGCGCAGTCGCCAGGGCATCGCGAAGCAGATTCCGAGGAGACCACCTTCATCGCTGGCGACAAGGCGCCGCGAAGGTCCCCAGGGCGCACCGTCATGCTTCCATGCAAACCAGTCCCTGCGGAATGGTCGGCCATATCCGTGCGACAGCACCTGAAGCAGGTCGTCGACTCCAGTGCCAGCTACGTCATGGATCTCGAAACCACGCTCGGTAGACATGGACCCCTCACTACGGCTTCCGCAGACGTTGAGCCAGCCGAAATGCGGCCGGATGCGCACCGGAGACTATCGACCGGAGTCGTGTAAGGCCCTCGTCCGAGTCCATACGGAGACGCGACATCGCCCAAGGGTCGGGAGACCGTTTGCAGAGGCGATGGTCAAACGTCAACACCAGTCGGTAGCCGAGCCTCCGTGCCTCCGCGAGCGCGGCGGGCGCGGGGTTGCCGTTCGGCCACGCAAAGACGTCCGGGGGTGCTTCGAGCATGTCGGAAAGGGCCTCGTGGGCGACCCTCACCTGTCGCTCTTGCTCACGCGGTGCGCACTGATCCAGACAGGGGTGATCCCAGGTGTGGTTACCGACCTCCTGGCCAGCTCGTACCCAGGTCCGCACCTCATCTGAGGTAAGCTGCGAGTGCTCCGAGTCGCGTCTCTGCTGCGCCAAGCGCGAAGCGAATTCGTCCACGATTGCTCGGCGTCGCTCGTCCTCCATCTCCTTCAAGCGGGCTCTGACCGCTGGGCCCTCGGTGGTGCCGACGTCACTCTTGTTGACCACTCCGAGTGACACGGCATCATCAACCACCTCCCACCAGTGCGGAGTGCGGGTATCGATCAATCCGGCGCATACGAACGCGGTGGCGGTGATCCCGCGCTCGACCAAGAGCGGGAGTCCCACCTGAACCACCTCCGGTGCCCCGTCGTCGAACGTGATCCAGATCGGACGCTCGGGCAGCTTCCGCCCAGCGGCGACGGCATCCGCCACCGTCGATCCGGTGACCGTCGTGTAGCCGCGTGCCAACACCCAATCGAGCTGCCGCGCGAATGCCCGCGAGTCAGGGATACCGTGGTAAGCGAGGATTCGTAGCCGGCCTCGTGTGGCTAACGAGAAGATGCCCGCCACAGGCCTCGAACCAAGAACCCCTACCGTGTCACTCAACGGAGCCGCCAGGGGCGGCTCGAGGTGATGGACTCCTCGTAGAGCGCTACCATTCTCGTTGCAGATACCTCCATCGTGAAGCGCTCCTCGAAATCGGCGTGTCCGCGGCTTTTCAGTCTGCTCGCCATGGCGTCATCGGTCAGCACCCGGCAGAGCGCGTCGGCCATCTCGACCGGCGAGCTGACTGGGACGAGCACAGCGTTGACCCCATCCACCAATACCCCCTTGACCCCAACAATGTCGGTGCACACGATGGGGCACCCGAGCGCCATGGCCTCAATCGCCACTCCCGCAGTCCCTTCGAACAGCGACGGGATCGCCAGCACGTCAGCTGCGACCAGAAGGTCAGCGACGTCATTGCGATGACCGAGTAGCGAGGTATACATCGCCGCGTGCTCGTGCGCCTCGAGACACTCGCGTAGCGCCTGCGAGGCACCACCTTCTCTTCCCGCCAACAAGACCCTCAACCTCGGCACCCGACTCGACAACGACTCAATCGCACGAACAAGGTCAACGTGGGCCTTCTGGTGCTCCTGGCGCCCTGCGGCGAGCACCACCTTCTCGTCTTCAGAAAGACCGAGCGAGGCACGGACCCTCGCTCGTCGTTCGACGGATGCGGCGCCGAGCGCATCGCTCGAGCGCCCACGCTCCACAACCGCTATTCGCTCGGGCCGTACCCGCAAGGCCCTCGCATTGGCCTCGGCGACACCCGCGGAGACGGCGTGCAATCGGTCAACCATGAGATGCGCGGTCACCATGTCGAGCAACTGCACGCCCCGCAACTTCCAGGTTGCAATGCTCGGATCGCTACGGCGTACGGCCTCGTAGGGTGTGTTAACCAGACTCGAAAGCACCGCTGGCCCGGCATGCCACGCGGCGACCCGACCCACCATGTCAGATCTGAAAAGTGCCGTATGAACGACCTGTGGGTCCAACTCCCGTATCCGCCCCCGCAGTTCAAGGACCCGCGCCAAGTAGCTCCGACTCACAAGCGGCACAACGTCGAAGCCATCGGCGCGAAGTCGTTCTTCGTCGCCAAAGCCCGCATCGTAGAGTGTGGCGACCACCGCTACGTGCCCAGCATCACGTAGATACGCCAAGAGAGCAGCGGTCGAATGCTCGGTACCGCTCGCACCCATGCTGTCGATCACGAAGAGTATCCTCATTCCAGCTCGACCTCCGTCCATCTCCGCAAGCATGTCACCCTCAGGTCCTCGCCAGGACCACGACAAAGGCAATCCGGCACGCACCGCCCTGCGTACCGGGGTTCGCCGGCACTCCATCCGGGGGATGGTAGAAGCACCACACCGACGCCGCTGCGAGAGGAGGAGGAAGGAAGGAGAGTATGAGTCCCGTGGCGTGGTGGGGTTTGGGGGCGCTTCGCGTTTCAGCGGGGTGTGACCGTGGCCAGTAGGTCCCAGTCGGGGCGGCCGGCGTAGAGCAGGGCTCGGATCCGGTAGTGGGCGAAGCGGCGGA
>CAZVVS010000474.1:0-4011 GCA_964630585.1 uncultured Gordonia sp. | reverse complement strand
TGCTGACCGCGTTCAGCCAGCGCGACTTCATCGAGAAGGCGCGCGATGCCGGCGCCATGGCGTACCTGGTCAAGCCGTTCTCCAAGGCCGATCTCACTCCGGCGATCGAGGTCGCGGTGAGCCGCTACCGCGAGCTGGTCGCACTCGAGGCCGAGGTCGAATCGGTGCAGGAGACGCTGGAGACCCGCAAGCTGATCGACCGCGCCAAGGGTCTGCTCATGAGTCAGCACGCCATGACCGAGCCGGAAGCGTTCGCGTGGATCCAGCGCGCCGCCATGGACCGCCGCACGACGATGAAGCAGGTCGCCGTGGTGGTCATCGAGAACGTGAAGTCCTAACCCCCCGATTCCCGAGGATGGTGCGACGATGAGGTTTCGCCGGCAATCGCGAGTGATCGGGGCCGTGATCGCGGCCGCCGCACTCGTCGTCGCAGGGTGTGCGACCAAGCAGGATGCCGCTACACAATCGGCATACCCGACTTCGGGCGCCTACGCGCCGAGCTCATCGTCGGCAGTGCCGACCTCCGTCCCGTCACCCGCCGACCTCGGGTTGGGCATCATCCCGGTGGGTCGCATCAACCTCGAAGGCCGCCGCTTCGACGCGCCAGCGCCGGTCCACCCGGCCAACCCGGCCGGTGACGGCACCGCCAAGTGCCGCCGGCTCACCGTCGCCGTCGTCGGTGACCTCAGCAGCGTCGAGGGCGCGGGCATCGCGAACGGGGCCCAACTCGCCGTCGACCAGCACAACGCCAAGAACCCCGGCTGCCAACTCGTCCTGGTTCGCGTCGATTCGCGGGGCAACACGGTCACCGCGGTCAACCAGGCCAAACGGCTGGTGGACACCCCGGACGTCATCGCCGTCATCGGGCCCACCACCTCGTCGGATGCGGTGGGCGTCGGACCGATCTACAACGCGGCGGGGCTGGTGTCGCTTAGCCCGTCGGCCACCGCGGCCACCCTGACCGACAAGGGCTGGAAGACCTTCTTCCGAGGCATCAACAACGACGACGTGGAGGGGGAGTCGCTCGCCCGCCATCTGACCGGCACGTTGATGCGTAAGCGGGTCTGCGTGATCTCCGACAACACTGAGAGCGCCGCCGGACTGGCTCGCGCGGTCACCCAGGGACTCGGCTCGGCCGCGGTGGAATCCTGCTCGTCGATCGCGCCCACGGGCACCTTCGATATCCCGGCCCGCGTCGCCGACATCACGAAGGCCGGCGCCGATGGCGTGTTCTTCGCCGGTTCGCCGCGTGACGCCGGACCGCTCGCAGCCGCCCTGAAGAAATCGGCACCGCAGGTGGTCTTCGCCGCAGGCGACCAGGCCAACAGCCCCGACTTCGTCGCACTGGCCGGGGACGCGGCACCCGCAGCGGTGCTGTCCTGCTTGTGCAGCCCCGATCCGACGTCGTTCGCCACCGAGTTCACCGAGAAGTTCACCGACGCGCCGACGCGATTCGCGCTGGAGGCCTATGACCTCGCGACCATCGTGATCACCGGTATCGACGCCCGTAGGCAGACCCGCGTGCAGATGCGCGAGTACGTCTCGCGCTACGAGGGGAACGGGCTGTCGCGCCACTACAAATGGGCGCCGACGGGTGAGTTGTTGGACAACACCGTATGGCTGTATCGGATCGGTCCGGCCTGACGGGCGGTAGCAACGGTCTAGAGGCGCAGCGCGGCGCGCATGAGCCGACGCGTGCGGGCTCCGGTGGCCGGCGGATCGTCGTCGAGGAGTTCGATCTCTTGATTGGCAGCCATGGCCAAACCGCTGAGGACGACGACCGCATCGGTCGCGTCCACCTCGGGCGACACGTCGCCGGTCACCTGGGCGATCTCGATCTGATCGGCGAGCAGGACCCGCCACGCCGTGATCGCCTCGGCGAGCCGGTCGCGCAACGGGCCCGGCTGCGCGTCGAGCTCGCACGACGCCGCGGTGAGGAAGCACCCGTTGGGGAAGGGGCTCGCGACGAGGTAGTCGACCCAGCGGTCAAGCAGTCGGTTGAGGCGTTCCAGACCCGGCGCCGCGTCGGCGCACGGCGCGACGATGTCGTTGAAGAACCGATCGAGCGCGGCCTCCAGGGTGGCTGCCTGCAGGTCCGCCCGTGACCCGAACGGGCCGACGACGCCGGCCTTGCTCATCCCGAGCCGGTTGGCGAGGGTGCCGATCGTCAGACCTCCGAGCCCGTCGACCGACGCCCGCGACACGGCGGACCTGACGATGCGCTGACGGGTGATTTCGGCGTCCTCCCGGGAATTTCGGGGCATCCGGCGATATTAGCAATCGACCGTCAGGTAAAATAGCATCCGATCGTTCGCTAGTAGGGTCAATCGTCCGTTGATTCTGGTGCGCATCGCCGCGAGTCGCGTCAGAGGTGCCCACTAGACTTCGACGATGTGAGTCCAGCGCAGAAGACAGCACCGACGACCGCCGCCGATCCGACGGGGGACGGGCGTCCGCTGCTCATGCTGCTCGACGGTCATTCGCTGGCCTACCGTGCCTTCTTCGCGCTGCCCGCGGAGAACTTCAAAACCGCCGGCGGACAGACCACGAACGCGGTTTTCGGCTTCACGTCGATGCTCATCAACCTGCTGCGCGACGAGCAGCCCACCCATATCGCGGCGGCCTTCGACGTGTCGCGCCAGACGTTCCGCTCGGAGCGCTTCCCCGAGTACAAGGCGCAGCGCGACAAGTCGCCGGACGAGTTCCGCGGGCAGGTCGATCTGACCAAGGAAGTCCTCGGCGCACTGCGGATCCCGGTGTTCGCGGTAGACAATTTCGAGGCCGACGACGTGATCGCCACGCTCACCACGCAGGCCCGTGAACAGGGGTTTCGCGTCCTCGTCGTCACCGGTGACCGGGATGCACTGCAACTCGTCGACGATGGCACCACCGTGCTCTATCCGAAGCGCGGCGTCTCCGAGCTGACCCGCTTCACCCCCGAAGAGGTGGAGGCCAAGTACGGGCTGACGCCGCGGCAATACCCCGACTACGCGGCGCTGCGCGGCGACCCGTCGGACAACCTGCCCGGCATCCCCGGCGTCGGCGAGAAGACCGCGGCCAAGTGGATCCGCGAATACGGGTCACTCGCCGGCCTCGTCGACCATGTCGAGGAGGTGCGCGGCAAAGTCGGCGACGCGCTGCGCGCCAACCTGTCGTCGGTGTTGACCAACCGCGAGCTGACCGAGCTCGTCGGCGACGTCGCGCTGCCCGCCGGTCCCGACGATCTCGCGCTCGTCGGGTGGGATCGCGAGGAGATCCACAAGCTCTTCGACGATCTTGAGTTCCGCGTGTTGCGCGACCGGCTGTTCTCGACGCTGTCGTCGGCAGAGCCGGAGGCAGAAGAAGGCTTCGACCTCGACGGTGAGGTTCTTGCTCCCGGTGCAGTGCGAGCCTGGCTCGACGCACATGCGCGGACCGGACGCACCGGCGTGATGGTCAGCGGGCCGCAACGCGTCGTCGACTCCGACGTCGAGGCGGTGGCCATCGCGGCCGCCGACGAGGTCAGTGCCTTCATCGACCCGACGACGATGACCCCCGACGACGAGGAGGCCCTCGTCGCCTGGTTCGCCGATCCGTCTGCGGACAAGGCGCTCCACGAGGCCAAGTGGGCCTATCACGCGCTGCGTGGACGCGGGTGGAAGCTCGCCGGCGTCAGCAGCGACACCTCGCTTGCGGCCTACCTGGCACGGCCCGGTCAGCGCAGCTTCAATCTTGACGACCTTGCCGTGCGTTATCTCAAGCGCGAGCTGCGCGTCGACAGCGCCGCCCCCGACGACGGTCAGCTCTCGCTGCTCGACGGTGATGGCGACGACGGCCAGCGGGCCGACGAGCTGATGCTGGCCGCCCGCGCGGTCGTCGAACTCGCTGCCGCACTCGACGAGGAGCTCGAGCGCTTGCACGCGCGTGACCTGCTCGCCGACGTCGAACTGCCGCTGCTGTTCGTCCTCGCCGATCTCGAGGCGGCCGGGATCGCCGTCGACGTCTCGTATCTGCAGTCGTTGGAACAGGGCT
>CAZVVS010000473.1:0-4014 GCA_964630585.1 uncultured Gordonia sp. | reverse complement strand
GACGTCGACGAAGCGGCCGCCTACTACCGCGATGAGGCCGGGGCGCGTACCGCACTGGACTTCATCGACTCGCTCGAAGCAGCAATCGCTCACCTCTGCGACTACCCGCTCAGCGGATCCCTCCGGTTCGCCTTCGAGCTTGAGATCCCCGACCTGAGGAGTTGGACGCTCCCGCGTTTTCCCTACCTGCTCTTCTACGTGCCCGACGACGACCGCATCGACATCTGGCGGGTCCTGCACGCCCGCCGCGACATCCCCGCCTTCTTGGCCGGCAACCAGGACAGCCCCGGCTCCTGAGCGGCGCTGAACCGCGCGAACGCTGGCAGGTTCACGGCGCTCATTTGGGCACCCACCCCCGAAAGACCGGACCTCACTTGGAGTCGGAAGCGGGACTGCCTGTCGCTCCACTCGCAGGTCGATCGTGCCGCAGCCGCGCTGGCAACCTCGTCGTGCCTCGGCGAAAGGGATCTGGCCCCCGCCTGCCCACACCGGGAGACCTCATTCAGTCAGTCCGGTCACTGTCAGTCTGAACCGCCCTGGGTTGACAGAGCATCGTTGGGTTCCGGAGCGACGGAACGGTTCGCGTGGGGTCTGACAGACCAGCGAGAACGTTGTCGAAATCACAACGAGGCAGCTGATGGGACTGCTCTCGACCCTGCACCCGAGCGCCGCTCCCTCTCGCTGACCGCCGACTGACCCGAGGGACGTGAGCTCCAACGCGACTGCAGCGCCACTCGGACCCAGCGGCGAACCCAGTCGCTGCTGGTGCAGACTGGCCCAGTGCCCACGACCATCTACGAGATGCGCACGACACCGTGGGCGATGCACGAGGCGGGGATCGACTACGAAGCCAGACGCGTCATCCTCGACTCGGGGTCGGCGTCGGTGCTCGATGGTTGGAGCGCGCCTCACGTCGAGGTGCACGAGCAGGTGCAGGACCATCGAGGTGTCGTTCCCGACATCTTCGCGATGGGTGGCTGCCTTCTCGTGTCTCCCGCCACACTGGTTGCGGCACCAGTTCGGGATCTCCTCAGCTCGACGGGCGAGCTGCTCGCCGTCGCGGAGTTCAGCGACGGACGGGAATCCGATGGTTGGGCCGTCTACCACTGCACGACGACGGCGGACGTCCTCGACTTCGAACGGTCCGACATCAGACGATTCGAGGACGGCCAGATCCTGTCGGTTGCGTCAGCCGTGCTTCGGGACCTCGACGGCTCCGACGTACCCCCGTTCTTCCGGCAAGAGGGCGTGGTCGGCAGCCTGCTGGTCTCCGAGGCCGCCCGACAGACGATCGATGGTGCCGGTCTCGTCGGTCCCGAGTTCTTCGAGGCCTTCCAGCCCTGGAACCCCGTCGCAGGATGGGAAGCGCCGACCACGGTGGACGAACTGGTCTCCCTTCCGCCCGCCCGCCTGGACGACCGTGTCTGGCTACGACTGACTCGGCTCGTCGACTACGGCAACCCGGCTGCGCTTCGCTCCGACAGCTCCGACGTCGCCGCCTACCTGTCGACCCGATTGTTCGAGTGGGAGGTGATGAACGGCGGGCTGCACCAGTACTTCTTCAACTTCCCCGACCCCGATCTGCTGTCCGTGGTCCTCGACGGCTACACCCACCTGGGGCTCCACGACGCAAGGACGACCCTCGAGCACACGATCGCTCCGATCGCTGCCAGGGAGGCGGAGTGGCGAGAGTCGCTGCGCGACGGCCGGATCGAGACGTTCTTCGACTCGTACGGCAGCTCTGAGCTCGAAGGACTCGATCTTCGCATCGAGGTGTTCGATCACGTGCGGGTGGCACTGATCCGGTCACGGCCCGAGAACTTCGCGAGGTAGCGCCCCCGGACTCGATGGCCCCGCTCCCGAATCGAGTCGTCCCTCTCCGACTCAGGCGCGACGGGCATCCGCGCTGCGCCGTTCCTCGTCTGCCGACGACTTCCAGGGGCACGATCGACCTCGACGCCGGTGGGGCGTAGGTCACTCCGACACGAGCAGCACGGGTGCCCCGCCGGGGTCGAGCATGATCCGCAAGCGGTCCAGATCACGATCGGCCAGATCACGATCGGGAGGCTGGTGCGCAGCGATCCGCCCGCCAGCCTCCTGCACGAGCCTGACGGCGGTGTTCCGATGAACCGGCGCCGGCGACCTCGCCAGGCGGAGCAGGATCTGGGCGCCGTGTAGGAGTAGTACCAGTAGGATTCCCACCATGAGGGTCACCGAGAAGGGTCAGGTCACGATCCCCAAGGATCTCCGCGATGCGCTCGGGATCGGCGCCGGCACCGAGGTGGAGTTCGATCTCCACGAGGACACCATCGTCGTGCGCAAGAGCGATCGTGGACCCTCCCGGGGGCGACGACTCGCGGAGCGACTCAAGGGCCGGGGGGACGTGGCGATGACGACCGACGAGATCATGGCCCTCACGCGGGGCACCTGAGGTGAGCGACGGCACGCTGGTCGACAGCAACGTCCTGCTCGACATCCTGACCGAGGACCCCGTGTGGGAGGACTGGTCGACCGACGCCCTGGTCGACGCCGCTGAGGCCGGTCCGCTCTACATCAACCCGATCGTGTACTCGGAGGTGTCGATCCGCTTCACCACCGTCGAAGCCCTCGAAGCGGCACTTCCACCCCAGGACTTCCGGCGCGAGCCCATCCCTTGGGCCGCAGCGTTCCTCGCCGGCAAGGCCTACCTCGCCTACCGACGCGAGAAGGGCACGAAGGCGACGACGCTCCCCGACTTCTTCATCGGCGCACACGCCGCGGTCGGCGGCCTGGCTCTCCTGACGCGAGACGTGGGTCGCTACCGGACGTACTTCCCGACGGTGCCGCTCATCGCTCCCGAGACCTGACGAGCGTCGTTCGACGGATCCGCTGTGACATCTACAACCAGTGGACCTTTGGGGACGGCTTTCAAACCCTCGCCCAGTCGTAGAAACCCTTGCAGAACAGGGGTCAGTGGGCCGGCAGCGCCCGCGCAGGGGTGTCGCTGATGCGCGAACTCGGGCCTCGGAGTGCTCCTCAGGCGTGGTCCCGGAGGAAGAGGGACGGCTTTCAACCCCTGTCCAACGGCGGCTGTCAGAAGCTGCGATCGATGACATCGTCCGGGCGTACATCGACGGTGCGTCGATCGACTCGCTGGCCGCGTCGCTCGACGTCAACCGCACGACCATCATCAGCCACGTCGACCGTCGCGGCATCGGAGACGCCGGCGTACCGATCCGGCCCTCGTGGATGGCCACGTTCGACCTGAGCTGCTCCGACGGCCTTGGGCACGGCTCCGTGGCACGGACCCCGGTGCATGGGCTCTCCACGCCGCTCCGGACCGGGCGCCTCGATGCCCCGCGGGAGCGATCGACTGGGGTCAGGCGACGAGTTCTTCGAGCTCCCGCAGCCGGTGGAACATGTCGGGCAGGCCGTGGAGACCGTTGCAGACTTCTTCATGGCACCCGGCAAGTTCTTCGCTGGTCGTGGTCGTCCCACTGCTGATGCACTGCACAATGTTGCGGCGCGTGAACCCGAGCCAGCCTTCGATCATGAACACGAACCAGCTCGGGCCAGCGGGCGGAAGCGCACCGCCGCCTTCGGCGTAGCCATCGAGCACGGACCGAAAGACGGTGCGATCGATGTTGTCGAAGCCATGCCCCTTCGACACGCTCAATGCGGTGGAGCCCAGCTCACCGGCGAGGTCGAGCAGCCCGGCGATCTCCCAGTCGAGTATGACGGGCCGCCCATTCCGGGCGAGCAGGTTCCACGGGTGAATGTCGCGGTGGGTCAGAACGACCGGGCCCGGGCGTTCGCAGCTGTCGACGAAATCGGCCATCGCGAGAAACGCGTCGACGCTTCCGGCAAGGTCGTGGGCCCAGGGCAGTCCTGCTGCCGATGCCTGCTCGGCGAGCTCGGGCCAGTCATGAGGGGCCGGATGAACGGTCGGTTCGTCGGTCCACTCAAGCCCGAGGGAGTGGAGTCGAGCGAGTATCTCGCCGATCTCAAACGCGAACGCCTGTGGCACCGGCTCCT
>CAZVVS010000472.1:0-4025 GCA_964630585.1 uncultured Gordonia sp. | reverse complement strand
TAGAAGGCGACGGCCTCGTCGATGTTCGAGACGTTGAGAGCGAGTTGGACACGTGACATGGGACGGCTCCTGATAGATTCACGGTTGTCGATGCACGCATCCTACCGACGTATCGATGGCTGTCAATGTCAGAACGGCAGGTTTTCCAGATGAGCGCTCCACAGGCACTTGCGGCGTCCAGCGAGACGTCGTGTTGTCCCTCGGTTGTCGATGCTCCGTTGTCGGAGGCCGACGCTGAGTCCATGGCCTACGTGTACGCGGCGCTCGGCGATCCGGTCCGGCTTCGTCTGCTCAGCCTGATCGCGGCGGCGGGAGAGCTGTGCTCGTGCGACATGGTGGAGCCGCTGGCCAAGAGCCAGCCGACGGTGAGCCACCACACGCGCATCCTCGCCGAGGCCGGGCTCATCGAGGGAGACAAGCGGGGCCGGTGGGTCCACTGGAGCATCTCCGAGGGTCGCGTCGAGTTCGTGCGACGGGTGCTCGACTCCTGATCAGTGCTCGACAGGTAGGGAGTCCAGGAGTGCTTCGACCCGTCGGCGGATCTCGTCGCGGATGAGACGCACAGCAGCGAGGTCGCCGTCGGAGGGATCGTCGAGATCCCAGTCCTCGTAGCGGGTGCCGGGATGGAGGGGGCAGGCGTCGCCGCATCCCATGGTGACGACGACGTCGGCGGCTCTAACGACCTCGTCGGTCCAAGGCTTGGGGAACTCGTCGGTGATGTCGACGCCCACCTCAGCCATGGCCTTTACGGCTGCTGGGTTGATGTCGGAGTCGGGTTCGGAGCCTCCGGACCACACCACGACCTGTTCGCCTGCGAGGTGGCGCATCCAGCCGGCGGCCATCTGGGAGCGACCTGCGTTGTGGACGCACATGAACAACACGCCCGGCACGGCGTTGGGTGCGCTGGCGTCGAGGCGGGCGAGCGCCGTGAGTCGTTGGCGGGCGAACTTCTCGGCCAGCACCGGGAGGTAGGTCGCTACCTTGGCCGTCGGCAGCAGCCGCTCGAGCGAGTCTCGAACGAAGCGCTCGATGGTCTCGGCGCCGAAGGTGCCGACGTAGTGCGGAGCGAGGTGGGCCGCCACGGTTTCAACCAGGTGTTGCTGGTCGAGGGTGAGAACAGCGAGGTGGTCGCTCATGTGTCGGGCCCTTCAGTTCGCGGGGCCGACGGCACCAGGTCATCGACCAGGGCGCGAATCCGCCGGTCGATCTCGTCGCGGATGGGACGGACGGCCTCGACCCCTTGACCGGCGGGGTCCTCGAGGTTCCAGTCCTCGTAGCGCTTGCCGGGGTAGATCGGACACGTGTCACCACAGCCCATGGTGATGACCACGTCCGACGCACGCACGGCGGTGTCGTCGAGCTTCTTGGGGTGAGCGCCAGCGGCGCGCAGGTCGATGCCGACTTCTTCCATGGCCTCGATCACGGCGGGGTTGAGGTCGTCGGCCGGCGCGGAGCCGGCGGAGCGGACCACGACCTGGTCGCTGGCGTGGTGGGCGAGTAGGGCAGCGGCCATCTGAGAGCGTCCGGCGTTGTGGACGCACACGAAGAGGACCTCGGGGCGGTTGTCGGTCATGGCTGGGTCTCCGGGGGAAGTGAAATCGGGGTCACGGCGCGGTGGTCGTGAGGGCGCGGATGCGATTGGTGAGCTCGTCGACGGTGGCATCGAACGCCGTCTTGGTACCGACCGCGGCCGGGTCGGGGATCGACCAGTGCAGCCAGGCTGGGTCCGGCGCGACCTCCTCGTGGGCCTGGTCGCACACCGTGACCACCAGTGCTGGCGTCGGACCAACCGCATCGAGAGCCCGCGGGACGGCACCGCTCAGATCGAGTCCGGCCCGCTCGGCGGCCGCCACCGCTCCCGGGTGAACGCGATCGGCGGGATGGGTGCCGGCCGACTCTGCGGGTTGGCCGGTGCGGCAACGCCACAGGGCCGCCGCGAGCTGGGAGCGGGCGGAGTTCGCGCTGCACACGAACAACGCAGGCCCCGCGACATGTCGACCGGATGCGAGGCCATCGAAGGCCCCCCGGCGCAGGTGTACGTAGCGGCGACGACCGTCGCCGCTGGACCGGGACCGCTCGATCAGCCCCACACCCTCCAGCACGTCGAGGTGGTGAGCCAACAGGTTCGACTCGAGGCCGAACAGCCGTCGCAGCTCGACCGGAGCACGGTCCGACGACGACAACTCGTCGACGATCGCCAGTCGCACCGGATCACCCAACGCCGAATGGCGTGCCGCACGATCCTCCACCGTCAGGGCATAAGGCTGCTTCACCTGTCGCAGATTGCCAGTCAGACGCGAGTGAGTCAAATTTGGCTGAGTGAAGGATGACGCCCGCGGGGCCAGCCCGAAAGCGGACTGGCCCCGCCCAGCGTCAGGCTGACGCCTTCTCCATCTGTCGCCCGCAGCAACAGGTTGGGTTGCTGGTGCCTTCACATGATGCAGGAGCGCCCTTGGTGACGGTCAGTTCACAGCCACACGAGGCCTCGGTGCAGCGGTAGACCTCGCCCTGTTGGAATGCCATGTTGCTCGTCCTTCGCTGGTTTGGGGTTGGAACATCGGGACGGTAAAACATTGTCCTAGCGTCAAGGTCAAGCCCGAGTGGAGATGAGCATGTTCACCATTGGAGACGCGGCCAACAAGGCTGGTGTCACCACTCGAGCAGTTCGGCTCTACGAGGCCAAGGGTCTCCTAGCACCAGCCGAGCGCACCGAATCGGGGTACCGATTGTTCACCGACGACGATGTGGAGACGCTCTCGTTCATCAGGCGAGGCCGCCGGCTCGGCTTGTCGCTCGAGGCGATCGCGGAGGTGCTCGCACTTTCCCGGACCGGCGCACCGTGTGACCGGACCCGGACCCTGCTCAACGAGCGTGTGAACGAGATCGATGACACGATCAGCGACCTACAACAGCTCCGAGCGACCATCGTGGCGGCCCAGCAGGCCGACTGCAGCCAAGCCGGCGCCACCCGTTGCGCCATGATCGAGAGCGCGGCAACCGGCTGACGCCCTTCTTGGCCGCGGTCAGTGGCCGGTGGGTCGGTCCCGCGAACCTCAAGGACGCCGACCAAGCCGCCTGACGGCACTGAACCGCCGACTTGTAAGTGAGCTGCCGGTCGAGGCGGGCTGAGGCTCGTAGCGTGGGTGGGCCGTCGCTCGGGTCACCGCGCTCGATCCGTTCGAGGCCAACCCAGTTCCCGAGCGTGCCCGGGTTCACCCCGATCGACCGAGCCACATCGGCGATCGAGCAATCCTCGTCGAGGACCATCGTCGACCGCCCCGACGCTTTGTGGGTTCTTGGGGCGCAGCAGGGCGTAGCCGCCGCCCTCGACCCCCAGACGTTGTCGAGCGTTCCAGCTAAATAGGAACTTCGACAAATCGTGGCGCAGATACCCAGGGGGGGTATGGTGATCGAGTGATGACGCTGGTGCGAGGCCCTGGGTGGACACCGCTCGTTGCTCTTTGGTGCCCGAGTTCGTGCCGATATGGTGCCTTGCGATGATCCGGCACCGGTTCGCCCTGGTCGCGATCACGGTCTTGACCGTGATCGTCGTGGGTGGGCTGTTGTTGATGCACGGGCTCGATACCCATGGCAGCCAGATGCACCCGGCACCCGTCGACGAGGTGAGCCCCGTTGATGGGCATGGTGGCCACGGGACGAATCACCACGATGGCCAATGCGACGGCTGCATGGCCGGAGCCGTGATGGCCACATGCGTAGCGGTCATCACGGCGGTCGTGTCGCTCTCCCTCGTCCGTCGCGTCATGGGTGCCCGCAGCTTGACCCCGTCGATGCCATCGGGGCTCGCCCGCCTGCGACGAGCGGTCGACCTGTTCAGGCCGCCTGATCCGGCGTGGATCCGACTATCGGTCATGCGCTGTTGATGTTGCCCTTCCTTCACCTGTTCTGACGACGCGCGCACTGGGCGCGTCGCCTCGTTCGATTTCTGATTGGAAGGAGCGCGTCATGCGCCGATCACTTGTTGTTGTGTTGTCCGTGTTTGCCCTCACCGTCGTCTCTGCTTG
>CAZVVS010000471.1:0-4026 GCA_964630585.1 uncultured Gordonia sp. | reverse complement strand
AAACAGCTTCAACAACGCCGACTCCGGCGGCGGCTTGACATAGGAGAAACTCGTGAACCTGCTGCTGCTGTCGTGGGGCGCCGGCGCGCTTCCCGGATTCCTTGCCGAGCACACGGGGAAGGCGCCCGCCGACGTCGCGCTGGGCTACCTCAACGACGCGATGCTTCCCTACGAGAACGAAGAATTCACCGAGATCGACCGCTACCGGTTGATCGACTTCGGGTACGCGCCGACGACGATCACCGCCCGCGATATACCGTCGGCCGCCGCGTTCGCCGAGATCCTCGACGGTCTGGACGCGCTATACGTCTGCGGCGGCGAGACGTTCGTACTGCTGGACAACCTTCGTCGCAACGGCCTGGCCGACGTGCTCGTCGAGAAGGTCCGCGGCGGTCTTCCCTACATCGGGCTATCGGCCGGCGCGGTGATCGCCGGGGCGAGCATCGAACCCGTCTCGACGATGGACGACCCCGCCACCGCACCGGGTCTGACCGACTACCGCGGTCTGGAGTTCGTGGACACCTCGATCATCCCGCACGCCGACGGGCGGATCGAACTCTTCCCGCCGGAGCTGATCGCCGAGACCGTACGGATCTACTCCCCGCGCTTCGACCTGACGCTGCTACACGACGATCAGGCACTGCTGGTGAACGACGACGAGACGGTCCTCGTCGAATCCCGGTGACGTCGAAATCCCCGGAGCGGGACGCGAACGCGGGTCAATGCCCGGGCGAGTCCCCCGCACCGTCGGTCTCCGAAGCACTCGGAGCGGACCCATCGTCGGGAATGCTGACGCGGTCGGTGCCCTCGTCGAAGGCCTGGTCGGCCTCGGGGTGATCAGTGTCGAAGCTCTGCGGGAGCTTCTTGAGCTGTGTGTTCATGGAACGGATCAGAAGAGCCGTGCCGGCGAGCAGCAGCAGGATCACGAGGAGGCCGATCGGCGAGGCTTTGCCGAACTCGGGACCCTTCGTGTCGGTGTCAGGGGCGGCGAGCAGCATCGTGGCGTGGGTCGCGACGATCATCATCGTCGGGCTCATCATTCCTCGATCCCGGTGAACAAGTCGGTCTCAGGGATCGACGTCGTCACCCGTGTCTTCGCCAACTCGAACTCCTCGGTCGGCCACAAACGTTGCTGCCACTCCAAGGGTACTGCGAAAAAAACACCATTCGGATCTATCTGTGTCGCGTGCGCCCGCAAGGCGTCATCGCGCTGCGGGAAATAGTCGCCACTGGTGATCTGCGTGGTGACGCGTCCCATCAGGTCGCCGCGCGAGGGATCCCACTTCTCCAGCCACTCCTTGAACGGACTTTCCTGCCCATGCTTCTCGAACTCGTCGGAGACCAGGACCATCCGGTCGCGGATGAAGCCGTGTGTGTAATACAGCTTGTCGACGCTCCACGGCTCACCGGTGCCGGGAAAAGCGTCCGGGTCGCCGGCCTGGTCGAATGCGGCAACAGACACCTCATGGCAGCGGATGTGGTCGGGATGCGGGTACCCGCCGTGCTCGTCGTAGGTGATCATCACGTGCGGCCGGAAGTCGCGGACGACGCGAACAAGCGCCTCGGTGGCCTCCTCCAGCGGAACGGTGGCGAACGAGCCTTCCGGGAGCGGCGGCAGCGGATCGCCCTCCGGCAGGCCGGAGTCGACGAAGCCCAGCCACGTCTGTTCGACGCCGAGAGCCTTCGCGGCAGCGGCCATTTCGTCGCGCCGGACCTGCTGGATGTTCTCCAGGATTCCGGGTCGGTCCATCGCGGGGTTGAGGATGTCGCCGCGCTCCCCCCCGGTCAGGGTGACGATCAGAACGTCATGCCCCTCTGCGGCGTAGCGGGCGGTCGTCGCGGCGCCCTTACTGGACTCGTCGTCGGGGTGGGCGTGCACTGCCATCAACCTGGCCATGGGTTCATGGTAGGTATTGAGCCGTGAACGCATCCGACGGGGGCGGCTACGGGCCGAGCGCGACGTACCCGACGCAGCGATCGACATCGTCACGGCGCCGCTGGTATCTCGCCCTCACCGGGCTGGCAGTCGCGCTGGGCGTGGTGGTCGCGATCATCGGTTTCCAGAAGTTCGGCAGCCCCGACGTCGAGGGTGAAGCCACCGGATACTTCATCACCGCACCCAACACCGTCGACGTGCAGTTCACCGTCAGCCGCGCCGACCCGACCCGACCGGTGGCCTGTGTCATCCGGGCCCGCGGGATCGACGGCAACGAGATCGGCCGACGGGAAGTGCTGATCCCCGCCGGCAACGCACCCCGCGTCGGAGTCCGGTCGACCCTGCAAACGTCGGGGCAGGCGGTGACCGGCGAGGTGTTCGGATGCGGCCCGACTGTGCCGCCGTACCTGACCAGTCTGGACAAGTCGTGACCACGCCGAACCGGGCGCACTTCGCGTCGACGGGGAGCCGCTACTTCCCGCTGCTTGTCGGACTGTTCGTCGGCGTCATGCTCATCAGCAACGTCACAGCGTCGCGTCCCGCGGTGTTCTTCGAGTCGTGGCTGGACTTCGACCTCGGTCCGCTGCACGTCAACGGGCTGCCCACCGACGGCGCGTTCTTCCTCTTCCCGCTGGCCTATGTGCTCGGTGACGTCATCAGCGAGGTGTACGGCTTCCGCGCGATGCGACGGGTGATCGCACTGGGCTTCGTCATCGTGCTGATCGCCTCGGGGAGCATGTGGGTCGCCGATCACCTGCCACGCACGGACCCGGCGACCGACCCGGCAATCCACGACCTGCAGGACGCTTTCGGCACCGTGGCCGGGGTGGTCCCGCAGATTCTGATCGCCGGTCTGGCCGGCTACGTGGTGGGCGAGTTCCTCAACTCCTACGTCCTGGTGAAGATGAAGGAGCGATCGGGAGAACACCAGCTCTGGGCGCGACTCCTCGGTTCGACGGTGGTCGGCGAGGCCGCCGACACCGTCGTTTTCTGCGCGATCGCCGCCCCTGCGCTGGGCTTCACGACGTTCTCGTCGTTCTTCTCCTACACCGTCGTCGGATTCGTGTGGAAGGTGCTCGTGGAGATCGCCGTCATGCCGGTCACCTACGCGGTGTGCGGTTGGCTCAAGCGCCACGAGCCGACCTACGGCACCGAAGCGGCCTCGGCAACGAACCGATAACGGTTGTGCCGTGCAACACATCGACTGGTAGGCTGATAGAAGCAGCACGGCCCCGGGAACTGTTGGGGCCGTGTTCAGTTGCATTTAGGACGAGTCCACCCGCCCACGCGCAGATCGGCGCGCGAACGGGACCCGGACCAGACGAAGGAGTACCCATGACCGACACCACCTGGCTGACGCAGGAGTCGCACGACCGCCTCAAAGGCGAGTTGGACTCGTTGATCGCCAACCGTCCGGTCATCGCCGCCGAGATCAACGAGCGCCGCGAAGAAGGCGACCTCAAGGAGAACGGCGGCTACCACGCCGCACGCGAAGAGCAGGGCCAGCAGGAAGCGCGCATCCGCCAGCTGCAGGAACTGCTGAACAACGCCAAGGTCGGCGAGGCGCCGACGCAATCGGGTGTGGCCCTGCCCGGATCGGTCGTGACCGTTTATTACGACGGCGACGAGTCCGATACCGAGACGTTCCTGATCGCGACCCGCGAGGACAGCGGCAACGAATCGCTGGAGATCTACTCGCCGAGTTCGCCGCTCGGAGCCGCGCTGATCAATGCGAAGGTCGGCGACACCCGCGAGTATTCGGTGCCGTCGGGCAAGCAGGTCAAGGTCACGCTGGTCTCTGCCGAGCCGTACCACGGCTGAGCCTGCCGGTTCACCTCAGGCCTCTAGTCCCATTTGGCCGCGGCATACGTCCTGTCACGACCGCGTCGTTGGCGATCCCTGCTCCCGGAGAACATTCCAGCCGTCTGCCTTCCAATGCCGATGGCACCTCTGACCCCGCACCCACCTCCGGGTGTCACGGGACCTGTGCTGGTCGAGACGTGTGGGAAAATGTAGTCGTTTGCTCAGGCGCGGGAAGGAGGCTGCACGTGAAACCCTCCTTCGGGACGCCCAGACTCTCGAACGCGGCA
>CAZVVS010000470.1:0-4029 GCA_964630585.1 uncultured Gordonia sp. | reverse complement strand
CGGTTCGGCGTCGACACGTTCAACCAGGGCGTCGGTGCGGAGATGATCGCCAGCCGCTGGGGCATGTCACGCACGCAGGTCGACGAATACGCCGCGCGCAGCCACGCGCGCACCGCCGCGGCCGCCGACGCCGGTGCCTTCGACAGCCAGCTGGTGAAACTCGACGAACTCAGCGTCGACGAGGGGCTGCGCCGGACCACGACGGTCGAGACGCTGGCCGGGTTGAAGACCGCCTTCGACGAGAACGGCGTGATCACTGCGGGCAACTCGTCGCAGATCTCCGACGGTGCGGCCGGCCTGTTGATCACAACCTCCGAGTACGCCAAGCAGCAGGGTTGGACGCCGATCGCGCGGGTCCACACCGCGGTGCTCGCCGCCGATGATCCGGTCATCATGCTGACCGGCCCGATCCCCGCGACGCAGAAGGCGCTGCAACGCTCCGGACTGTCGATCGCCGACATCGGCGCCTTCGAGGTGAACGAGGCATTTGCCCCCGTGCCGATGGCCTGGCAGGCCGAGACCGGTGCAGGCGACGAAGTGCTCAACCCGCTGGGCGGCGCTATCGCAGTGGGCCACCCCCTCGGCGGGTCCGGCGCGATCCTCATGACGCGACTGGTCCACCACATGCGAGACAACGGCATCCGCTACGGCCTGCAGACCATGTGCGAGGCCGGCGGAATGGCCAACGCGACGATCCTCGAACTCATCGACTGAGAGTCGCCACACCCCACGCGACCGGCGGATATCCCGTGGGTTAGGCTTGCCTTATGAACCTGACTCCCCTGGGCTGGACGCGCGCCGCGAGCGCCGCCGCCGCTCTCGTCGTGTCTGCCGCCATCGTCGTCCCCGCAACCGCTTCCGCGGCACCGTCCTACACCGTCACCGCGGTCCCCGCCGGTGTGTCCAGCGGCGGTGAGCTCGCCCTCGATGCGGGCCGCAAGCAGCTGTTCATCGCCGACAACAATGACTCGCTGCGCACCACCGGCAAGGACTTCATCCCGTCCCCCGACCCGGTGCACCCGAAGGTCGAGGTGTTCAGCACCGTCACGAAGACCCCGGTCCGCAGCATCGACCTGTCCAACCAGCCCGGCGGCCGGATGATGTTCGGGACCACCGAGGTCCTCCCGGTGCAGCAGGTCCCCGACGGCCTGGCCATAGACGCCAAGCGCAGCCGCGTACTGGTCACCAACGCCCACGCCAGCGGCATCACCGTCTTCAGCATGGACGCCAAGGCCGTGAGCCCGCGCAACCTGATCGCGCTGCCCACGTCGCACCCGATGGGCGCGGTCGCCGACCCGGCCACCGGCAAGTTCTACGTCGGCCTCAACGGCACCAACAAGGTGGCGATCGTGTCGTCGGGCGGGCGCCTCGTCGGCGAGATCCCCAACCTGTACAAGGCGTCCTTCCCCGACATCGACGCCTCGCGCAACCGCCTCTACGTCGGCAACGCCGATTACGACGCGAAGAAGAACAACTTCGTGGCTGTCGTGGACCTGCGCACCAACCGTGTGATCAAGAAGATCGCCACCCCGTCGAATTCGCGCGCGAAGGTCGACCCCACGACCGGCCGCATCTGGGCCAACAGCTTTGACACCGGCAAGATCTCGATCATCGACCCGGTGTCGCTGCGAATCGTGAAGACCATCGACACCAAGACGTCGCCGGCGAAGCTGGCGATCGACGCGAAGCGCCGCCTGGTCTACTCGGCCGACCTGCAGCGCAAGACGATCACCGTCTACAACGCCGACTCGGGCGCCATCCTGACCACGGTTCCGACGGGCGTGGCGATCCACACCATCGCCGTCGACCAGGCCACCGGCATCGTCTACGGCACGCAGCACATCGGCAAGAACCTGACGATCCTCACGCCCCGGTAGCCCCGGCTCGTGGCGACGCTCACCTACACCCTCGCACCGGGGGTGAAGTGCCTGCTGGCCGGCACGGACACCGCCGTCATCCTGCCCAGCAAGACCCGGCTCGAATTCCTGTCGCCCAAACCGATGGCGGCGCTGCGAGCGCTCAATGCCGGGCCGATCCGCTTCTCCGCCGAGCCGCCGCAGGACGTGGCCGACGTCCTGGCCGCGATCCTGGGCGCCGGCGCAGTGACCCTGGCGATCGACGACGCGTACACACTGCGACCGTTCCGCGCCGCACCGTCACCGCGACCCACCGTCGGCGTGACCAGTGCGCACCTGTCCAAGTTCAGCGTGCTGCGACAGGTCGACGGTGCTGCGGTGCTGGAATCGCCCCGCGCCTGGTGCGACGTCGAGATCACCGACCCCGCACTCCTCGCGCCGCTGCTCGGCTTGAGCGAGAACGCGCCGGCCCAGTTCTGGGCGGACCTGGTGTGGACCGGGCATGCCGTCGTCGATGACGAGAATGCCGACTTCACCACCGCCGCCTGGGGTCCGCACGAGCTGTGGTTCCACCGGCGCAGCACCGTCGGCGACCGCACGACGAGCTGGGCGCATTTCGGCCCGACGCGCTGGGCCGACGGCCGCTTTGACCCAGTGCCCGAGGCGCCGGTGCCCTACCCTGGTGAGGCCATCGCCCTGCCCACCCCGGACCTGGACGCCCTGCGAGCCGAGGACGTGTCGCTGACCGCCGCGGTCGAGGACCGTCGTTCCGTGCGGGAGTTCGACGACGCCGCGCCGCCGACACTCGCCGCGCTGGGCGAGTTGCTCTACCGCAGTGCGCGCACCCGGGCGTCGGTGCGCGAGGGGCTGCCGAGCAAGCCCTATCCGTCGGGCGGTTCGCTGTACGAACTCGAGGTGTACCCGATTGTGCGCGTCGCCGACGGTGTGGCCGCGGGGATGTACCACTACGACTCGGTCGCCCATGCCCTCGAACCGGTGGCCGACATCGACGACCCCTCGGTGCAGCGACTACTGGAACCGGCGGCGCTGACCCTGGCCGACGGCAAGCAGCCGCAGGTGCTGTTCGTGCTGGCCGCCCGTGTCGGCCGGATGATGTGGACCTACGAGCAGATGCCGTACGCGGTGATCCTCAAGCACGCCGGGATCCTCACGCAGTCGCTGTACCTGATCGCCACCGCGATGGGCCTGGGCGGCGTCGCCCAGGGCTACGGCGACACCGCCGCCTTCGCCGCTGCCACCGGGCGCGACGAACTCGACGAGTGCCTAGTCGGCAGCTTCGTCGTCGGCACCCCAGCCGCGGACTAGCTCCGTCACAACGGCGAGCCACAAGTCGGCCAGTTCGCGGGCCTGCGCCGCGTCGAGCAGGTCCGAACCGTACCGCCAGTTCGTCACCAGCTGCGGACCGTCGGCCGTAGCCCGCACCACCGACACGACGTCGAGGGTGTAGCGCAGCGGCAGGTCGGGCTCGGGGTCGATCGGCAGGTGCTCGTTGAGCGCGAGATCGGTGACCGGCGCCCACGCACGATCGCCGGCGTCGAATCCGCCGCCGGGCACGCCCAGGTCGAATCGGCCCAGGTAGTTGAACTCGACCTGCGGTTCGTCGGCGGCGCGCAGCACCTCGTCGGATGCCGTGTACTTGAGCAGACCGAAATCCATGCCGGTGTTCGGGATAGCGGCGACACGATCGGCGACGGCGTCGATCACCTCGACCGCCAGCGACGGCTGCGCGCGCAGCCGGTCCAGATCGACCCAGTCCTCCCCCGCACCGAGACGCACCGGGAAGACGGTCGTGAACCAGCCCAGGGTGCGGGCGGTATCGACCAGCGAATCGTCTGTGCCGACGACATGGTCCTCGCGGCCGTGGCCCTCCAGCGCGATGAAGGCGCCGCCGGTCGGGTCCTCGCTGCGCCGGGTGCGCCACGTGGTGAGTGTGACCGTCAGCGCCGCGAGCAGGAACTCCCGCATGCCGATGCGGCGGTCGATACGCGCCAGGACCGCGGCGGTGACGGCTTGCTCGGTCAGGGCGATCTCCGACGCCAACGACGCCCAGGTGTCGCTCGTCGGGTCGGGCTTGCGCGATCCGAAGGCGGGGTCGATCCCGGAGACGACGTCACGCCAGTAGTCGCGCTGCGCGTCGACGCCGGCACTGCCC
>CAZVVS010000469.1:0-4037 GCA_964630585.1 uncultured Gordonia sp. | reverse complement strand
CCGCAAAGACCTCATCCCCACCATCGCCGTTCAGCACGACAGTCACGTGCCGCCTGGCCTCCTGCGAGACCAGGTACGTGGGGAGGGCCGAGGAGTCTCCGAAGGGTTCGTCGTGATGGTGAAGAAGGGTGTTGATGAGGGCCGGTGTGGCTGCGGCCTCGAGAACCGCCGCCGTGTGTTGCGTGCCCAGCGTGCGCGCGACGGTGCCCGCAAAAGGCCGCTCATCGTATGCCGCGTCGGCTCGGAATCCGACGGTGAAGGTGCGTAGCGACGGGCCAACGAGTTTCCGCGCGTAAAGGGCCACCGCGGTCGAATCAACACCGCCCGACAGAAGCACTCCGAGGGGCACGTCAGACATGAGTCGCTTCTCAACTGCAGAGGAGAGGTATCGCTCCAACTCCCGCCTCGCCTCGTCTTCGTTTCCGTGAAACGCGGGGGCTTTAGAATCTCGGCCCGGCAGTGGCCAGTCCCAGTAGGGCTTGGGTTCGCACGCGAGGCTTGAATCGACCACGGCATAGGTTGCCGGGGGTAGGCAATAGATGCCCCGAAACATGGTTCTGGGAGTGGGTACATATCCAAGTGCCAGATACTCGGGGAGGACATCGGGCGCCATCTCGGAGCGGAAACCGGCAGCGAGGATCGCCTTGATCTCGGAGGCGAAGTAGAAGCCGCGGTCATCGCGAGCCCAGAAGAGGGGCTTCTTGCCGAAGCGGTCACGGGCCAGGAGGAGCTTCTGGTTGCGAGCGTCCCAAATGGCGAGGGCGAACATGCCGTCGAGCTTCGAGACGACACCCTCGCTCCACTCTTTGTATCCGTGAACGATCGTCTCGGTGTCCGACTTCGAGCGGAAGGAGTACTTCGCTGCCAACTCTCGCCGAAGGCCTTCGAAGTTGTAGATCTCACCGTTTTGAACCAGTTGTACCGAACCATCGTCGCTGGACATCGGTTGCCGACCCGCGGGCGACAGGTCAATAATCGCGAGTCGGCGGTGGGCCAGAACCAGCGAGCCACCTGCCCGGGTAGCGACCTCGAAACTCGAATCGTCCGGCCCACGGTGGCGAAGGCTCAGGGCCATCGCCTCGCCGACGGCGCGGGCTTTCTGTTGCGACGGATCCGCGGATAAGAAGCCTGCTAGGCCACACATTTCGCTGAGCTTAGTCCCTACAAGATTCAGGTCGTCATAAACTGGTGAGCCCAAAAAAATTCGACCTATCTCGCCGCTCGTGAGAGTATCGGACGAAGCCGGAATCTCGATGGTGAGCGAGGGCGCAACCCAGGGTGCGGGCACGTGCTCAAAAAAGAGTGCGATAGCAATCGCGTGGGTCCGCTGCGAGAACTGACGGCACGACCATATCGCGATGATGCACTTCACTCATGCTCAAGTCGAATGCCCGCTGTGCGGCTGGCAGCGGTTTCGTCCGTGGATTGCAACCAGCCACGGTCGCGCGGTCGCGTGCGTGAGTTGTCAGTTGCGGATGACACATCCGCGTCCTTCGCCCGAAGAGCTAGATCGGGTCTATAAGAGCGGCGACTACTACCAATCGCGTGGGATGGGGGAAGTTCGCGACACGGCGTGGCGCGAGCGCGCGACAGGCGTTTTGCGGACGTCGGGAACGCAGCCGCACACGCTGCTCGATTTCGGCGCCGGCGAGGGACATCTGGTTCACGCCATGCGCGAGTCGGGCATCGCTGCAGACGGGGTCGAGCCTTTCGCCCTAGGTCGAGCGGCGGCGCGTGAGCGATACGGCGTTGAATTGCGCGAGACGCCGCCGCGCGATGTTTCGTACGACCTGGTTACGTGGATTCATTCTCTTGAGCACACCCGGGACCCCGTGGACGGCCTTCGTCGATGTCGCGACCTGCTCGCGCCGAGCGGACGTCTGTTGATCGAGGTTCCGCACGCCGGTTCGATAGAAATGCTGCGTCCGATGGTTCGTGACAAGATCCTCGACTTCCCTGTTCACCTTTTTCACTTTGTGCCGGACACGTTGTCGTCCGTCGTTCACGCCGCCGGGTTCGTGGTAGAGCGAGTGGAGCTTTCCAATCCCGAATTCGTGGAGCGCCTCCTCGCGCGTCGTCGTCCGCGCACTTCGCTCGGGCCACCCGCCGTGGCATCCGGCACGTCGCGGCACGGCGCCATGCCCGGCGAAATCCTCAGACGACCGGGACTCTGGAGCGGGCGCCTGCTGCCTATGATTCGCACCGTCGCCCCCGGGTGGAAATTCACTGTTGTCGCAAAGAGGGGGACGTGAACGCGCGTCGTTTGATCTCTCAGGTTGCGAGCACGGCGGGGGTGAACGCGTGGCTCGCAGGGCTGGGGCTGTACACCACGCCGATCGTTCTGAAAGGACTCGGAAACGAACCGTACGGTATCTTTGCCCTCGTGTCGCTGGTGTCGGCGCACCTGTCGAACCTGGAGCTTGGATTCGGACAGGCGACGATTCGATACCTGGCGCGCGCGAACGGTGCTGGCGAACAACGTGAGGCTAGCGAGATCCTCAACACGTCCTTCGCCGTGTTTATGGCGGCCGCCTTCGTCGCCGGGCTTGCTTTCTGGCTCGGCCCCCCCTTCTTGGTCCACCGCGTGTTCACCATTCCGTTGAGCTTGCGGCCCAGCGCTCTGATCGTTTTTCACCTGGGCGCTTGGATCTTGGCCTGTTCCTTCTTGTCGTCGCTTTTTTCGTCCGCGATGCAGGCGTTGGGCGCGTTTACTTGGCTGAACGGATCCCGCTTTCTGTTCGGAACCCTGGCGTCCCTCGGTTCAGTCTGGGTGGTCCGTCGTGGCGGTGGTGTCGATGACATTTTTGTTCTTCAGGCGATCGTCGCGACGTCGTCCTGTCTTATCCTTGGAGGCCTGGTGTCGTGGGAGCGACGCGAGCTTCTCCTTCCAATTGTTTCGTTCGTCCGTCTTAGGGAAATGGCGAGTTTTGGAGCGATCGTGTTTGCGGCGGGTCTCGCCTATCAAGTGCTGATCAACGGCCCTGCGTCGATCTTGGCAATGTGGGTGCCGGTCGGCGAGATGCCTTGGTTTTCGATCCCGCAAGCCGTCCTGCAAAAAATGATCATGATGATGACGGCGGCCAGCGCCGCGTTTTTCCCGTTTGCGGCCGCGGCCTCGCTGGAGGATGATCGAACCCGACTCGCCGAGGTCTTCCGCTCGCACTTGCGACTCACGGGGCTTGTGTTCGGACCCATGGTCGCATTTCTTAGCATCTATTCGTTCTTGCTGCTGCGAGTCTGGCTCGGCGTCGATTTTGCAGTTCACGCCACCCCGCCCCTTCGTGCGTTGGCGTTTGCGACGCTGGTGCTTGCGCTTGGGGGGCCTCCCGCGGACGTCGCCCGTGGACTCGGGCATCCACGCTGGGTCTTGGCCTACACGGTTGCGGTTGCGATCGCTGGCCTCGCTTTCGCCTTGTGGTGGGTGCCGACGGCCGGCGCATTTGGAGCGGCTTCCGCAACCGCCGCTTCATTGACCATCGGGACAGCGCCCCTGGCGTGGGTGGTCGGAAGCCGATTGCTCGGCTTGAGCGCGCGTGATCTCGCTCTTGACGCTGCAGGCGTCGTCGTCGCGGTCGTGTCCGTGGCAGCGGTGTTCGGATTGTGTCGGTGGCTGATTGAGGAACCAGTCGCTAGCGTCGCCTCATGCGGCGTCGGTGGCTTGATCTACCTTGTGGGCGTCGATAGATGGGTTCTACGGGAGAAGGAGCGTAGCGCGTTTCGACACGCGTTCCGAGCGCGCTAGCCATGTGCGGAATCGCCGGCATCTTTGATCGAGACGGGCGTCCCATCGACCGCGCAACGTTGACTCGGATGGGGCGCGTCATCGCGCATCGCGGGCCCGACGGAGATGGATCGTTCGTTGAAGAAGGAAGGCCATCCGTTGGCCTCGCCAACCGGCGACTGGCCGTTATCGACATCAACAACGGCCAACAACCGATGACCACCCCCGACGGTCGCTTCACGATCGATTACAACGGTGAATTGTTCAACACCGGAGAATTGAGACGCGATCTCGAAAGTCGGGGCTCCCGCTTTCG
>CAZVVS010000468.1:0-4043 GCA_964630585.1 uncultured Gordonia sp. | reverse complement strand
GCGAGGACGTGGCGATGATCGCCATCCGCCGCAGCGACGTCGACGACCTCAACGGTCGAGCACGGCGCCTGCGTAAGGCCGACGGAGAGCTGTCGGGGCCCGTCCTCGAGGTCGGCGAGCGCCCGTACCAGGCCGGCGACGAGATCGTCTGCCTGCGCAACGACTACCGCCTCGGCGTCCGCAACGGCGACCGAGCCGTCGTCGAGCACGTCGAGCCAGAGCGCAACACGATGCGTGTCCGCCTCGGAGACGGTGAGCGCGTGCTGCCGACCGAGTACCTCGACGCCGGCCACGTGGCGCACGCCTACGCCACGACGATCCACAAGGCGCAGGGCATGACGGTCGACCGCTGCCTCACCCTCGGCACCGACGACCTCTACCGAGAGGCCGGCTACGTCGCCCTCAGTCGCGGCCGCACCGCCAACGTCCTCTACGCCGTCGGCGGCCATGGCGTCGACGACGACCTCACCCACGCGCCCCAGCGCGATGCGAGCGACCCCATCGACCTCGTACGCGACGCCTTCGGCCGCCAGGCCTGCACGCAGCTCGCCATCGAGAAGGCCGTACCCGACCACGACTGGGGCATCGGCGCCACCGAACGCCGCCGCCTCCTCGTCGAGATCGAAGCCCTTGACGGAGCACCGCAACCGTCGAGAGACGGCGACTTCGGGATCGGACTCGGGACCTGACCGCTGGCGTTATGCAGGTAGCGAGCTGTTCGCCCAGGCGTTGAGGGTGACGAACGCGACGAGGCTCACCCCCGCCGTCGCCAGGAATGCTGTCGACCGCCATGTCGGTCGTCGGATCGCCACCACGAGGACGAACGCCGCAGCCAACCCCTGCACGAGGAGGTTGGCCGTCGCAGCTGGGCCGACCGACTCGAAGGCACGGCTGCCCTCGACGTAGAAGAGGTTGCCGGCGTTCTTGATGAGAATTGCCGTCGTCCCGATCGTGAGGCAGGAGACGACGGTCGCTCCAGCCACCCATGCAGGCCACCCCAGCGCGCCGCGGCGCTCGACCGTGCGCACGGCTGGAAGCGTGCTCACGGCCCCGAGTGCAGGTCCGGGGACGTCCAGAAGGCTTGCCCCTTGGGCATCACATCATCGGACATCGGCCCGACCTCGGCGAGTAGCTCATCGATGATCGTCACGCTCGCCAGGTCTCGAAGCCGCGTGCGGGCGGCTTCCTCGATGAAGTGATCCACCTTGCCCTCTCCGACAGCGGAACGAATCTCGGCGAGAAGACGGCGATCGAGCCTGACCAGGTCCGCTGACACGAGTACGGAGGGTAGACCCAAGGCTCGTCTCCGAGCACTGGCCTGCCCCGAGCTTGCTGCGGACCAGTCCCAGACTGCCTTCAGATTTGATGCTGCGTGGCGGTCGTTCACCAGGATTCCTGCGGAAAGGCCCACTCCTGCGTGATCGCGCAGAATGCGCATTTCGGCAGGAAGTCAGCGGGACCTGCCACGCGACGATCGTCTACGAGGTCCTCGACGCGAGCTCATCGACGATGGCTTGGACAGCCGCCGCTGCCTCGTACACGTCCATGACGGGGAACTGCATCTCATCGGCGAGCGCTTGGTACGGCTCGGGCCAGTGATCGAACGCGACGACCTCTGGCGGCCACGCGTGCTGGCCTCGGAGGCGGAAGATCTCCTCGCACGCGCCACGCACCCCATCGCGCTCCTGCTCGTCGACGAGCTCCCACAGCAGGAGGATGTCGGGCAGGTCACGGAACCGATCGTTGCGTCGACCATCCTCCGGGATCTCCGTGCAGGCATGGAGCTTCTGGGCGATCTGCCATCGGACCGCAACGCACGGAACGTCATCGGGTCCTTCGAGGCCGAGATGATCGAGCGGCCGGGCAGCGACGCGATCGATCTCGTGGCCGAGCGCCCCCTCGGTGGGAGCGACCTCGAACTGCACGCTCGCCCACGGCCGTCCGCGGTAGCTCAGCTTGATCGTCGTGCGTTTCGCAGGTGTCGTTCCGACGGCTTCGAGGGCTGTTCGTTCGGCGGTGAAGTCCCCGTGGCCTGCGCGCAGCACCTCATCGAGGTGGTCGAGCAGGTCGTCGATCTCGGCCCGGAACGCCGTGTCGTAGTCCTTGGTGGCGCGGGCTTGGAGGCCGAGCCGCAGTTCCAGTGCGACACCGCCCTTGAGGAGGAACAGCGGCTGGTCGTCCTCGTCCCGGACCTGGTCGAGCATTGCGGCGAGCACCATGTACGACACCCATCGCTGTTGGCGAGCGACGGCGACGCCGCTGTGGCGCTCGGCCTCGGTGATCCAGCGCTGCAGGACCTGGACGCTGTGCGGCGGCTTGCGTGAGGGGGTCATCGTGCTCCTTGTGGGGAGTTCCGCCGTTCGGTCAGTTCGGAGAGCTCGGCCTTCGACAACAGGCCGCGGGTTCGGGCGTTGTCGATGGCCTGCTCGATCAGGTGGGGGGCGACGTTCGTCTCGATGCCGTCGAGGACGGCCCTACGAACAGTCACCACCGGGATGCCCTCGTGCCTCGTCACCTCGGCTGCGTCGAGGTCGCGGGCATGAACTCGATACACGGCCGGCACCGCACGCCGCACCTTCGCCGACTTCGGCACCGTCACGTGGACCTTCGCCGGGTTCACATCGCACAGGTCCCACAGGTCGAGCGCTGTGTCGTGGGAGATCACGCCGAGCCGGCGAGGCCACAGCGTCGCTTCCATCAGCTGATCCAGCCCCGTGGAGGGTATGACACCGAACCGGTACAGCCCGTGTGAGATTCGCTCGAGGTCGCCGCGCGACGCCAGCACGACCAGGCGGTGCGGGTCGACCCCAACGTCGCGCGCGTCGTCGGTCGTGACGTAGCCGTACTGCTCCGTCGCCACCTCGAAGAGCCTCTCGTAGACCTCTCCCGGCATGGACAAAAGCGTCTCATATTGAGACTGTTTTGTCCACCACCAGCTCCTGCCCGAGTTATGACAAACATCTTCAGCGCAGAGTCCATCCAAACAAGTAGGAGATAACTCCATCGGCGAGCGATCGCCGCTCGGCGCCGGGGACCTGGGCGCCCTCGGCCACTGCCGTCGTACGATCGAGCCTCGTGAGCACGCTCGAACCATCCGGTGAGCACGAACTCGTCGTGGCAGAGGACGGGAGCATCCCCGCGGACCAACTGGCGAGCCTCGGCCTTCGCCCCGGCGCACACCTACGCGTGTCGGTGGCCAACGAGCCCGCCGACGCACCCTGCGGTCTCGCCGGGTCGCTGCCTGACCTCCCGGACATCGACTGGGACGACTTCGAACGTGCGAGCGATCACCAGCCTTGGCTCACGCCGGCGACATCAACGCTCGATGACCGGCCACCCGCGGTTTCGCAGGGCCTCGCGAATGGCTCGACGACCAAGCGCAGCGAAGTACACGTCGGCGAGTGAACCGTCGGGCCACACCACGCTGACCCTGCTCGCGAGGATGCCAGCGCTGAGCCGGATGCCCTTGACCGCGCCCTTGACGACGCGGAGGTCCATGCCTGCTCCCCAGATGTGCAGCTCGGCGTCATCGAACTCGAGGTGACCGAACGGTGCTGAGGCGCCCCATCCGCCCGGCCGCTCTCGGACGCCACCCGTGAAGGATGCCTTCGCGCTCACGCTTTCAGGTGGCCACACGTTGCCCACGGGATCACCCTCTCGACCCGGGCGGTCACCCGAGACGGCGCCCTGCTCACGATGACGAGACCAGCGTCTCGCTGAGGCAAAGCGACGATCGGCCCTTCGAGCATCGTAGGGCGGTTCGACCGGCTGTCATGGCTACGTTCGGCTACGTCGCGCCAGTCGCTCGGGTGAGCTTCTTCGGAATCCTCAGGGGGTCAACGGCGCCGATTCACCGCTGCGCGACGTAGCCAGAAACGTAGCCAGTGACCCCGCGATCGCCGCCGGCCGACAGTGCGACGACCGTCGCGATTCACTCGCACTCGACGACACCGGTCGGACGCTCGACCCCCTGCTGACCTGCTCGTTCACGCCGGACACGACGGCACGAGCCGATCGAGATCGACACCCTCAGACGCTTATTG
>CAZVVS010000467.1:0-4043 GCA_964630585.1 uncultured Gordonia sp. | reverse complement strand
ACCTCGACGACGCGCGCGAGCAATACGCGGCAATGTTGACCGGCGCCGGATACCGGACGCTGGCCCGCATCCGCGGTACCCAGCTCGGCGAGTCCGCCGGAATGATCGGCGCCGCCGAGGTCGCACGAACCATGCTTTCCGACGGCGCTACCGCCACCCGGACGGCTGGCGACGCGCAGCTCGCCCGCGCCGTCCTGCGCGACTGACTCGACTCACTCCGCGCGATCGGGCCGGGTAGGCTCTTGCCCATGTGGTTCTGGCTGTTCAAATACGTGCTGATGGGTCCGATTCTGCGGTTGATCGGCCGCCCAAAGGTCACGGGCCTGGAGAACCTTCCCGCACACGGACCGGCAATCCTGGCCAGCAACCACCTCGCGGTAGTCGACAGCTTCTACCTCCCACTGATGATCCCGCGGCGGATGTACTTCCTTGCCAAGTCCGAATACTTCACCGGGACTGGTTTCAAGGGTGCATTCCAGCGGTGGTTCTTCAGTTCCACCGGTCAGATCCCGATCGACCGCACCGGGGCCGATGCGGCGGCCGGTGCGCTCGATGCCGCCCGGCGCCAGCTGGACAAGGGTGACCTGATGGGGATGTACCCGGAGGGGACCCGCTCGCCCGACGGACGCCTCTACAAGGGCAAGACGGGTCTGGCCCGGCTCGCGTTGGAGACGGGTGTCCCGGTGATCCCGGTCGCGATGGTCGGGACCAGCGATCTCAATCCGCCGGGCACCGTGATCCCGCGGTTCGCGCACGTGGAGGTGCGCATCGGCGAGCCACTGGACTTCTCGCGGTTCGAGGGGATGGGTGGGAATCGGTTTATCGAGCGCGCAGTCACCGACGAGATCATGTACGACCTGATGCAGCTGTCAGGACAGCAATACGTGGATCTGTATGCCGCCGACTTGAAGAGCACCGGCAACACCCCCGAGGACATCCTCAAGGCACAGAGCCCCGGTCCGTCGGCGGCCTGAGCCCATCAGTCGTCCGCGTCGGGTGCCGGCGTGCGTCGGCAGGGCAGGAGCCACACGACGACGAGGAAGGCGACCCCCCACAGGATGTAGGCGTTGCCGATGACCTGCTCCACCGGTGACCAGTAGGCGGTGTCGGTGGGGAGGAGCTGGTAGGGCCCGATGGCGAAGACGACGGCTCCCACGATGGCCAACAGCCCGTAGGCGCCGAAGCGGAGTCCGTCGTCGGCCCGTAGTGCGAGGATCGCCGCGACGAGCGTCGCGACCACCCCCCAGGTCCAGTGGTGCCCCCAGGATGTGGGGGAGACCAGCAGTCCCCACACGGCCACGGCGAGGGTGACGGACAGGAGCAGTTCCCGATCGGTCGCCGTGTTCCCACGGCCGGGGAGGTTGGCGCGCACCGCCAGTGCCAACAGGACGGTCACGGCCACGACCGAGGCAAGCCAGCAGACGGACTGCGCGGAGGTGTCGCCGAGGATGCGGAACCACAGCGCGTTCAGGTTCTGGTTGATGCCTTCGGTCAAGTCGCCGATGCGCGAGGTGTTCAAGAGCGTGTCGGTCCAGTAGTCGACCGAATCGCCGGGCAGCCACAACCAGGCAATCGCACCGGCGGCGACGAAGGCGCCGGCGCAGACAACGGCGGCCCGCCAGCGGCGCTGGGCGGTGAAGACCAGCCCGAACACCGCCGGTGTCAGCTTGATCGCTGCGGCCAGGCCCACCAGGACGCCGCGCCATGGCGAATCCGGCCGCGACGTGGCAGCACCGAGTAGGAACACGTCGGCGACGACCATCGCCATGAGGATGACGTTGATCTGCCCGAAGCCCAGCGTCATCCAGAACGGGTTGGTCCAGATCACCACGGCGGCCAGCGCCGTCGCGCCCCACCAACGCCCGGCCGGTGTGCCGACACCCAGGACGTGCAGCGTCACCGCCAGGATGGTGACGGTCAGCAGGCAACTGGTCACCGTGACGACGACGCCGGCGGCGGTCAGGCTCATCAGACCCAGGGGCACGAACATCATTGCGGCGAACGGGGGATAGGTGAACGGCAGCCAGATCCCGTCGGCGGTGAACGGCATCGAGCCCTCCGCGTAGAGGGATTGGTGCTGGCGCCAGAGGATGGACCCCAGCCGATAGACGTCGAGGTCGAACAGGGTCCGAGTACCGAATCCGGGCGTGAAGGGCACTCCGGTGACCTGCATGGTCGCCGAAGCGGCGAACACAAGGCAGATGACGACGACGGCCGCCCGTGACGGCTGCCAGCAGTCCAGGCGCGTCAGGAATCGCGCACGCGCATGGCCGGCGCGCGGCGGCGGCGGGGGAGTCGTCATGGGAGCCGGGTTTCTCGGGGATAGGTTGGGATGATGCGTTTCTTCTACGACACGGAGTTTATCGAGGACGGTCGGACGATCGATTTGGTGTCGATCGGCGTGGTCGGCGACGATGGCCGCGAATACTACGCGGTGTCGACCGAGTTCGACCCCGATCGGGCGGGGAGCTGGGTGCGGGCGAACGTGCTGCCGAAGCTGCCGTCCCCGTCGTCGCAGGTATGGCGATCGCGTCGGCGCATCCGCGACGACCTGTTGGAGTTCCTGACCGCCGACGGTGGCCCCGTGGAGTTGTGGGCGTGGACCGGCGCGTACGACCACGTCGTCCTGTGCCAGTTGTGGGGGCCGATGACGGAGTTGCCACGGGCGATTCCCCGCTACACCCGGGAACTGCGCCAGCTCTGGGAAGAGGCGGGGCGTCCGACGTTGCCCGACCGGCCGGCCGACGCGCACGACGCCCTCGCCGACGCACGGCACAACCTCGCCAAGTGGCGGTCCATAGTCGACACCTAGGGTCGTGGGTCGCAGGGCCGGTCCACTACGCTGTTGGCGTGGTGAACTGGACTGTCGACGTGCCGATTGACGAACTGCCCGTGCTGCCTCCGCTGCCGGGAGACCTGCAGCAGCGGTTCGAGGATGCGATGTCGCGTCCTGCCCTGCAACAGCCGAGCTGGTCGCCCGACGAGGCCGCCCGGATGCGCACAGTGCTCGAGAGCGTACCGCCGATCTGCATGCCCGCCGAGGTCGAAACCCTGTCGGAACGGTTGGCGCAGGTGGCGCGCGGGGAAGCATTCCTACTGCAGGGCGGCGACTGTGCGGAGACTTTCGCCGACAACACCGAGCCGCACATCAAGGGGAACATCCGCACGCTCCTGCAGATGGCGGTGGTACTCACCTATGGCGCGAGCACGCCCGTGGTGAAGCTGGCCCGAATCGCCGGCCAGTATGCGAAGCCCCGTTCGGCCGACACCGACTCGCTGGGCCTGCTGTCCTACCGCGGCGACATGATCAACGGGTTCCCGCCCGATGCCGCCGGCCGCGCCCACGACCCGTCGCGCCTCGTGCGCGCCTACGCCAACGCTGCGGCGGCGATGAACCTGGTCCGCGCGCTCACGGGGTCGGAGGCCAAGCTGCACAAGGTGCACGACTGGAACCGCGAGTTCGTGCGGACCTCGCCCGCGGGCGCGCGGTACGAGGCACTGGCCTCGGAGATCGATCGCGGCCTCAACTTCATGGATGCTTGCGGCGTACACGACGCGAGCCTGGAATCGGCCGAGATCTTCGCGTCGCATGAGGCGCTGGTCCTGGACTACGAGCGGGCCATGCTCCGGCTGGCGGCCGACCCGGACAGCGACGAACAGGTGCTCTACGACCTTTCGGCGCACTTCCTGTGGATCGGGGAGCGCACCCGTCAGCTCGACGGCGCTCACATCGCCTTCGCCGAGTTGATCCACAACCCGATCGGAGTGAAGATCGGCCCGACGACGTCGCCCGAGCAGGCCGTCGAGTATGTCGAGCGCCTCGACCCGCACAACCGGCCCGGCCGACTGACCCTCGTTGCCCGGATGGGCAACTCCAAGGTGCGCGAGGTCCTGCCACCGATCGTTTCAGCGGTGGAGGCCACCGGGCACAAGGTCATCTGGCAGTGCGACCCGATGCACGGCAACACCCACGAAGCGTCGACCGGCTACAAGACCCGGCACTTCGACCGCATCGTCGACGAGGTGCAGGGCTTCTTCGAGGT
>CAZVVS010000466.1:0-4059 GCA_964630585.1 uncultured Gordonia sp. | reverse complement strand
GGGGACGATCAGCATGCGTACACCGTCGGCGACGTGGAGTCCCCGCAGCACATCGGCCACAGCGAGCAGATCCTCGATCCGGCCGTTGGTGCAGGAACCGACGAAGACGGCGTCGACGGGGACCTCGCGCAGCGGTGTCCCCGGCGTCAGATCCATGTACTCCAGCGCCCGCTGTGCGGCCTGCTTGTCGTTGTCGTTGCCGAAGTCCTCCGGATCGGGCACGGCCGACCCGAGCGGCGCGCCCTGGCCCGGGTTGGTGCCCCACGTGACGAAGGGGGTCAGCTCGGAGGCGTTGATGTGGACCTCGGCGTCGAACTCGGCGTCGGGATCGGTGCGCAGGCTGTCCCAGTACTGCACCGCCGCGTCCCACTCGGCTCCGGTCGGCGCGTGCGGGCGGCCCTTGAGGAATTCGTAGGTGATCTCGTCGGGGGCGATCATCCCGGCGCGGGCACCCGCCTCGATCGACATGTTGCACATGGTCATGCGCGCATCCATCGACAGCTTCTCGATGGCCGGCCCCCGGTATTCCAGGACGTAGCCCTGGCCACCGCCGGTACCGATCTTGGCGATGACCGCCAGGATGAGGTCTTTGCTGGTGACGCCCGGCGGCAGCTCAGCGTCGACGGTGATGGCCATGGTCTTGAACGGCCGCAGCGACAGTGTCTGGGTGGCGAGGACGTGCTCGACCTCCGACGTGCCGATGCCCATCGCGATCGCGCCGAATGCGCCGTGCGTCGACGTGTGGCTGTCGCCGCAGACGACGGTCATCCCCGGCTGGGTCAGGCCGAGTTGGGGGCCCACGACGTGGACGATGCCCTGCTCGGCGTCGCCCATCGGGTACAGCCGGACGCCGAACTCCTCGCAGTTGCGACGCAGCGTCTCCACCTGGGTGCGCGAGACGGGGTCGGCGATCGGCTTGTCGATGTCGACCGTCGGGACGTTGTGGTCCTCGGTGGCGATGGTGAGGTCGGTGCGGCGCACCGGCCGACCGGCCATCCGCAGGCCGTCGAAGGCCTGCGGAGAGGTGACCTCGTGCACGAGGTGCAGGTCGATGTAGATCAGGTCGGGGTTGCGCTGCCCCGAATCGTCGACCTCGCCGCGTACCACGACGTGGTCGTCCCACACCTTCTCGGCGAGTGTGCGCGGCTTGGCCGGGCTGTTGCTCATGGCTCCTCGCTACTTCCCCCCAACAATCGGGCTGCGACTGTTGGAATCTCACTATATGGACAGTTAGTATCGTCTTATGGGAAATCCTACCGCACCGGCGGCGGTCAGCGGAATCGGTGTCCTCGACAAATCAGTCACCGTCTTGCAGGCCGTCTCCACGCGGCCGTGCAATCTGGCCGAGCTGTGCGAGGTGACCGGTCTGCCCCGCGCGACCGCGCACCGGCTCGCCGTCGGGTTGGAGTCGCATCGGTTGATCGCCCGCGACACGACGGGGCGCTGGCTGCCCGGTCCCGCCCTGCGCGAGCTGTCCGGCTCGCATGCCGACCGGATTCCCGACGCGGCGCTGGCGATTCTGCCGCGCCTGCGCGAGATCACCGGTGAATCGGTCCAGATCTACCGGCGCGACGGCGCCGAGCGCGTCTGCGTGGCAGCACTCGAGCCGCCCAGCGGCCTGCGTGACACGGTGCCGGTGGGCAGCCGACTGCCGATGACCGCCGGATCAGCCGCCAAGGTCCTGCTGGCGTGGGCGCCCGAGGGCGTCCGTGCCCCGCTCCTGGACAACAGCGTGTTCGCTGAACGCACCCTCGCCGACGTCCGCCGGCGGGGCTGGGCGCAGAGCGTCGCAGAGCGCGCCGCGGGCGTGGCCAGCGTGTCGGCGCCGGTGCGCGACACCGACGGTGAAGTAGTCGCCGCGATCTCGGTGTCCGGGCCGATCGAGCGCATCGGCCGACGCCCCGGCGCGCGATGGGCCGCCGACCTGGTCGCCGCTGCGCAGGCCCTGCAGGAGCGCCTGATGCTCGCAGACGCGTGACAGCCGCCAGGGGTCTGCGTCTATGGTCGATGCCATGGGCATCAACCAACGCAGCCAGATAGTCATGTCCGACGAGGAGATCGCCGACTTCCTCAACACCCAGCGGACCGCCACGCTGGCGACCCACGGTCCTGACGGATCAATCCACCTGGTCGCCATGTGGTACGGCGTCATCGACGGCGAGGTGTGGATCGAGACGAAACTCAAGTCGCAGAAGGCGGTCAACCTGCAGCGCGATCCGCGGTGCTCGATCTCGATCGAGGCCGGCAAGACCTACGACCAACTGCGCGGCGTCGCCATCGAGGGGACCGCGGCGATCTTCGACGACGAAGACGCCATCCTCTCAACCGGCATCAGCGTCTGGGAGCGATACAACGGCCCCTACTCCGACGAGGTGCGCCCGATGGTCGAACAGATGATGAACAAGCGCGTTGCGATCCGGATCCGGGCCGATCGCATCCGCAGCTGGGACCACCGCAAGCTCGGCCTGCCCGCAATCCCGCTGAGCGGCTCGACCGCGCAATACGTCGAGTGAGCCCGATCTAGCGCCGACCGAGCCCGGTCGAGCGCCGACCGAGCCCAATCCCACGCCGACCGAGCCCAATCTAGCGTCGACCGAGCCTAAAACCCCGTCGAGCGAGCCCGTGCGCGTCAGAAGTCGTCGTACAGGTGCGCGTGGCGCTTGCAGAGGTAGATCGCCGAGTACTGAAGGAATCGATGACCGTCGTCGGCGATCGCGCCGCCGGTTGTGTTTCCCCCGGGATAGAAGGCGCGGGCCGCGCGCATCGCGTCCGTCGGCGATCGATCCAACTCGGCGCACGCCCGATAGCCCGACGCGAGCACCTGGGGGTCGGTTGCGTAGCGACCGCCAGGAATCACGTAGTACGGCAGGTTGGCGCGGACAACCTCGACGAATCGGACCTCGTCGGCCGGACCGTCGGCGGATGCCACTCCCGGATGCAATGACAGGCATAGGCTCACCGCGGCGACTGCCGCCCACACTCCGCGGTCTATCACCGTTCTACGATTCATCGCTCGCTCCTTGGTCGTGGCTCGATCGGCGGGATTTTGGGCTCGGTCGGCGATATTCTGGGCTCGGTCGGCGACCATTTGGGCTCGGTCGGCGACCATTTGGGCTCGGTCGGCGACCATTTGGGCTCGGTCGGCGGAAACCAAAGCGCCCCACCGGAATACCGGTGGGGCGCCTCGTTGTACCCCCTACGGGATTTGAACCCGCGCTACCGCCTTGAGAGGGCGGCGTCCTAGGCCGCTAGACGAAGGGGGCCTGAACTAACTTCTCGATTCGAACCACCCCGTTACCGGGATCAGCGCGACCGTGAAGTCCGCTGGGGTACCAGGACTCGAACCTAGAATGGCTGAACCAGAATCAGCTGTGTTGCCAATTACACCATACCCCAATGGGTTTCCGATCCCCGGGTGCTACCCCCGGGATGAGGACCGAGAAGTAGGTTAGCAGGATGGCCCCCCATTAGCACAAACGCGCAGGCCAGCACCGCTATCGGGCAAACTTCGCCCGGGCATCCCGCAGCCGGGCGAGGGCCTTCTCGGCGCCCAGGACCTCCATCGACTCGTACAGTGGCGGGCTCACCGCGGCCCCGGTGACCGCGACGCGCACAGGGCCGAACGCCTTGCGCGGCTTGAGCTCCAGCCCCTCGACCAGTGCGGACTTGAGGGCCTCCTCGATCGTCGGGGTGTCCCAGGGCGACAACCCGTCGAGCGCGGTGATCGCGGTGTCGAGCACCGGGCCGGCGTCGGCACCGAGGTTCTTGGCCGCCGACGCCTCGTCGACGACGAAGTCGTCGCCGTCGAGGTAGAAGAACTTGATGAGGCCCCACGCGTCGCCGAGCACCTGGATGCGCGTCTGGATCAGTTCTGCGAGCGCACCAAACGCCGGGTCGGCGACAGCGGCGTCGTCGAGGTGGCCCGCACCGACCAGGTACGCCCCGAGGCGCTGTGTGAACTCCGCCGGCTCGAGCATCCGGATGTGCTCGGCGTTGATCGCTTCGGCCTTCTTCTCGTCGAAGCGGGCCGGGTGGGAGTTGACGTCGGCGACGTCGAAA
>CAZVVS010000465.1:0-4071 GCA_964630585.1 uncultured Gordonia sp. | reverse complement strand
CACCACGCGTGACTCACGCCGATCCGAAAGTCCACCACCCCGCGGGGCACTGTCGTTGTAGGACACGAAGACCGAATCAGCTCCTTCGACGCGGCCTTTGACCCCCAAGAAGACTGTCGGCTCGGCGGTGCCCGGAGTCGTCGAGCGGATGTCGAACCCTTTGTTGTTGTGCGCCATTTCTTCGGGCGCGCGACCCAGGGCTCGCTCGGACGCCAATGCCAGATCGACTGCGCGGCGCTCGCTCACTGTCGTGTCGCGGGCGTACTGGGCGATTGACCCGCCGAGCATTCCGGCGGGGATGACCAGCATGACCGCGGCTAGCTCGGGGAGTTTCGCGGTCAGTGCGCGCTGCCGATCCAGCTTCGCCAAGCGACGGTCAAGGCGCAGCTCGAGATCCTCGGCTCGTGTCGCGAGTGTGTCGGGGCTGTGTCGTCGCTTGCGGCGATCCCCGTCGGTCGCATCCTCCTCGCGCAGACGGGCGACCTCGCCGTGCAGATGGTTGATTTGTCCGTGCAGGCGCGAGCGCACCGCATCGGCGGTGCGGTCGATCTCGGGAACCAATCGGGCACGCACCTGTGCCAGATGCTCGGGTTGGGCGGTCCCCGCTGCCCAGCCCATCGCGGTATCGGCCAAACCGCCGGCGATCCACTCCGACGTCAGTGCGCGATCAGCGGCACGGCGAGCCGCGGCCGGATCCGCTGCGGCGTCCACGGGGGCGAGATCGAGATGGGGTGCGGGACCGGCGTCGACGGCCGTCTCGTCGGGATGCAGTTCGACGAAACTGAACCGTTTGCTCACCACATGCCCGGTGCCGTCGACGATCTCGCCGGTCAAGGCGACGATGACGCGCGGCTGATCGCCCGGATCGGACTGGTCGAATAGGAGGGCGCCGCTGCGCAGCTCGTCGAAACTCCGCTCGATCGTCGTGTCGACCACCGCGTCCAAGAGTGGATGCCCGGGTGCCAGCAGGTCGATCCGGTGGCGCACGCCCTCGGCGGCGGCGGGTTCAAACGCCACCCGCTCAAAGGCCCGCGCGACAGGTCGGCCGCCGTGCGCGCGCTGGACCGGGCGGTCACGCAGGAGCAGCGGCACATTGGAGATTTGGAATTGGCCGTGCTCGCGCTTGGCGAGGCGTCCACCGACGGCGCCGAAGGCGTCGCGGAAGAAGCGTTCGATGTAGTGCGGCTGCAGCCGACGTGCCTGCGCCTCGTCCATCTCGCGGCGCAACTGCTCCAATTCCAGCGGGCCGAGGGTCTCCCGCGCGAGCGCACGGGATTCGACAAGGTCGCGGCACCCGTCGGCGACGGTCGCGTCGACGACCCGCTCGATCTCCTCCAGCCGCTTGGGATCGTCGCCGTATCGGATGGCCTCCATGAGCAGCTCGCGCAGCGGTGTCTCGGTGAAAGACTCGCCGAGGACGTCGAACAGCTTGCCGTCGTAGGCCTGGCGCTGCTGCTCCATCTTCTCCAGCAGGCGCAGATAGACCTGGCCCTCGCGGGTCTGATCGGCAACGACGTTCCACAAGCGGCAGACCTGCTTCTGCCCGATGCGGTGGATGCGGCCGAAGCGCTGTTCCAGGCGGTTGGGATTCCACGGCAGGTCGTAGTTGATCATCAGGTTCGCCGCTTGCAGGTTCAAGCCCTCGCCGGCGGCGTCGGTGGCGACGAGGACTTGGCGTCGCGGGTCGTTGGTGAACTGCTCGCGCAGGGCCACCCGCTCGCGCCGCGGCGTGCCGCCGTGGATGGTGAGTACCGCGTCGTCCGAGCCGATGACGTTGCGGATCTGGCGCGTGAGGTAGTCGAGGGTGTCGCGGTGCTCGGTGAAGATGATGAGCTTGCGCGGCTGGCCGTCGGGTCCGCGCAGCAACTTGCGGTCGATCAGGAGGTCGCGCACCTCCGACCATTTGCGGTCGACGCCGGAGTCGCGCAGCCGGGTGGCCATGGCCACGAGGTCGTCGAGCTGGGCGATCTCGACGTCGAGTTCGGCGACCGTGCGAGCCGCGGTGGCGGCGTCGACGACCTCGTCTGCGGCCGCCTCGTATTCCGCCGCGTCGTAATCGTCGGCGTCGTCCAGGTCGGCGGGGTTGACCCGGGGTGTATCGGCGAACGGGTTACGCCCGGCTTTGAGCTCGGTGCGCATCGTCGTGAGGCGGTCGCGGCGCCGTTGCAGGCTGCGCAGTATCGCGTGGGTGCTCGACGCGAGGCGCCGCTGTAGCACGGTGAGGGCGAAGCCGACGGTCCGCCGCTGTGGTGAATCGCCCTGCGACTCGGCGCGGTTCATCTCCTCGCGCACGTAGTGGGTGACTGCCCCATACAGTTCCAGTTCACCGTCGGAGAGGTCGTAGGGGACCGTCTCGGCGATCCGCTCGGGGAACAGGGGCTTGCCCTCGAAGGTGAGTAGCTCCTCTTTGACCATCCGGCGCATCAGCCCAGTGGTGTCGGGCGTGGGTGCACCGGGCAGTTGGTGGCCGGCGAAGCGATCCTCGTCGAGCAGGGAGAGGAAGGCGGCGAAGTTGTCGTCGCTGCCCGAATGCGGGGTGGCCGTCATCAGCAGCAGGTGGCGGCTGATGGAACCGAGCAATTGGCCGAGCTCGTAGCGCCGGGTCATCCGCAGTTCGCCGCCCCACCAGTTGGCCGACATGCGGTGCGCCTCGTCGACGACGACGAGGTCCCAGTCGGTGTGCGAGAGCGTTTCGAGGATGCCCTCGTTGCGGGCGAGCTGATCCATGCGCGCGATCATGATCGGGTGGCCGGTGAACGGATCACCGTCGACGCTGGCCTCGACCATCTCCCGGGTCAGCAGAGTCGCGGTGATCGCGAACTTGGTCTCCAGCTCTTCCTGCCACTGCTCGACGAGCCCGCCCGGCGCGACGATGAGCATGCGCGCGAGGTCGCCGCGCAGCATGAGTTCCTTGGCGTAGAGGCCGGCCATGATGGTTTTGCCAGCGCCAGGGTCGTCGGCGAGCAGAAAGCGCAGAGGTGTGCGCGGGAGAAGCTCGCCGTACACGGCACGGATCTGGTGGGGCAGTGGGGAGATGTCGCTGGTGGCGACGGCGACCATCGGGTCGTGGGCGCCCGCCATCCTGATGCGCAGCGCCTCCGTGGCGAGCTTGAACCGCGTCGGATCGGCGTCGAAGGTCCACCCGGATTCGGCGCCCGACGCAATCGCCAGCCCGTCGAGCTCTGACTCGTACAGCATCTCCTCGGCGACGCCGGTCTTTTCGTCGCGGATGACGATGGCCAATGCCGTGTCGCCGTGCGGCGTTGTGGCGACAACCGTGACAGGTCGTGGCCAACGTCCGGTCAAGCGCGTTCCGGCAGTGATGTCGGCAAGAGTAAGTGGCATCGGCGTCCCCGTCGTCAAGGTGCAAAGCCGAATGACACTACACCAAGATACACATCAATGTGTGCAAGCTCGCTGTTTGCTCGGAGCTCCAATGGTTCAGTTGGGGACGAGCAGATCCTCGATCGGAAGGATCTCGCGACCTACTTCGTACTCCTCGCCCAACTCGTTGTCCCAGTCCCATTCGATACTCCGATCGGCGATGTCAGCAGTCGCAACAGAGTCGGCGAAAGACACTTGCATCCCTTCCATGTGGTGACCGTTCTTCCCGACCACGATTGCACCGTCGGCGAACTCGAAGATGACGGCGTAGTCGGTGACGTACTCCCACGTGGGCTCACCGCTCATCAATTGTGTGATGGACTCGCGCACAATGTAGACGTTGTGGATTGGCTCGCCGCGATGCTGGAAAAACACCCGGCCGCCGTTCTCGTCGGCGATGAGGCGCTTGCTCCCGTCCCTCACACTAAGCAACGGGTATTCGTCGGGCTCCTCCTCGAAGGCAGCCTCGGTCAGCTCGTTGTGGATCGCCAAAGTAACATCTCCGGCAGAGACGACGACGTCGTCCCATGCGAAAAGGTGACGCGGCTTCTCGGGGACTTTCTCGCCGGTGACCAATCGCCACGGCGTGCCAACGAGTGCTGCTAGTTGGTGGAGCGAACTCTGGTCGAGGTAGAGCATCGCGTGCTTCATGATCGTCATCACCGTGATTCTTTCAGGACGAAGTGG
>CAZVVS010000464.1:0-4074 GCA_964630585.1 uncultured Gordonia sp. | reverse complement strand
AGGATCGACACGACCAGGGCGCCGATCGCCTGCAGTGCGAATCCGAGCGTGTGCCCGGCCTCCACCGCGAGATCGCGAACCGGCCCGCGCGAGGCGGGTAGTTCAAACGCCATCGGCTGACCCCCATAGTCGACTCGTGACTGGTGAACCGGGGCCTCTTGACCCTCGGAATGTGGCTACTGTCACAGCGAGATCGACCCTAGCATGTTTCATATATGAAATGTAAAACAGGGTCTTTGGTCCCGTCGGCACTCCGGACGAACTGGTCGGACGCACTCACCCCGCTGCGCGCGGAACCCGGAACGTGCCCAGCCGCAGCATGTGGCGCAAGACGAACGCGAGTACCGGAGCGACCAACGGCGCACCCCAGCGCCACGGCAGGAACCCCACCCAGGCCGGCGTGCCCGCCACCGTCCACGTCACCTCGGTCACCCCGGAACGGTCGGCAGGGGAGATGGTGAAGCGCTCGGCGAAGCATCGAATCGTCGCAGGGGTGCACACCGCGGTCCCGGTCAGCGCGATCTGGGAGTCCTGCTCGTAGCAAATAACCTGCTCAGACACGGAATATATGGTTCCCGACATGGTTCGCCGCGCGCCGACGCCCACGCCGCCCGACGTGGGCGAAACCAGCCAATCAGGCCCTTGCAGAAACGGCAGGCTACTCAAGTACGGCCGCCCGGCGAGTCGGCCGAACACCTCCGACGCCGACAGCGGCGTGCGCTCGACGACGGTTACAGCGAACGCCGCACCGCGGTCGAAGTATTCGTCGAGCCCGTCCGGATCGATCACCGCGACCGATGCACGGTCCGGGCGACGGGCCAGACCGACGGCCACCGCCAAGACGATCAGCGCCGCCAATCCGACCACTGCAAGAACGCCGACGACGAGCAGGATCCATTCAACCAATGTCATATTTCTGATATTATCTGCCCGTGACGGCCCATCGGAAGTACCTGGCAATCGGACTGGCAACCTTCGGCACCCTCGCGCTCGGCATCGGGCCGGGCATCGGCACAGCAGACGCAGCGCCAATGCCCACACTCGCGGTCACCAGCTCCGGAGACACCGACTGGCAGATCACCTACGACCGCGGATCGTCGGCCAAGCGCACGACCGTCTGCCGCGCCTACCTTGACGACCGCCGGCTCGACACCCCGGTCCCCCGCCCCGCGCACGCCGAAGCGGCGGCCGCCCCCGAAGCCACGCCACCGGCGATCACCTCTCTGACTCTGCGCGGCGCCAGGGTGACCCCCGGCGCCCACCGCATCCACGTCCGGTGCGGCCGCTCAGTGAGCCCGACGATCTGGTTGATCGCGCCGCGCAACCAGATCTTCGACGGTCTGACGTGGTTGTCCAACGGCACCGCCGGCGTCTTCGGCTACTAATTCCCGGCTCACCCCCTCGCGACGTCTGGAACGGACACAGCGGTGTTAACGCCTGTGCAACACTGATTTCCCCAGCCGTCAACACGCGATGAGGACGATGCCCGTATGAAGCCGACCGCGTCGCCACAGCCTGGTCCGACCCCCTCCCCCAGCGGTGCGACTTTCAGCCACTACAGTGCCGGCTTCGACCAGCGGGCCATCGACGAGATGTTCCACCCCGACGGTGCGGTCCGCGAGCCCTACCTCGGGATCGCCGACGCGATCGGCTCCATCGCCCCGGCCAACCTGCGCGCCCGGCTCGACGCGCTCGGACGCGCCTTCATCGACCAGGGCGTCACCTTCTCCCTCTCGGGCAAGGAACGGCCGTTCCCCCTCGACCCCATCCCCCGGATCATCTCCGCCGCGGAGTGGCGCGGCCTGGAGGCCGGCATCACGCAGCGCGTGCGCGGCCTGGAGATGTTCCTCGACGACGTCTACGGCGAGCAGGCGATCCTCGCCGACGGGGTCGTCCCCCGCCGCCTCATCAACTCGTGCGAGCACTTCCACCGCCAGGCGTCGGGAATCCGGCCGCCCAACGGCGTCCGAATCCACGTCGCCGGCATCGACCTGATCCGCGACGAGAACGACGAGCTACGGGTCCTCGAGGACAACGTCCGCTCCCCGTCGGGCGTCTCCTACGTGATGGAAAACCGGCGCACCATGGCCCGCGTCTTCCCCGATCTCTTCGCCACCCACCGCGTCCGCGCGGTCCGCGACTACCCGCGCCATCTGCGCCGGGCGCTGCAGGCCTCGGCTCCGTCGGGCGCCGAGGAACCGAACATCGTCCTACTCACCCCCGGCGTCGCGAACTCGGCATACTTCGAGCACTCCCTACTCGCCCGCCAGATGGGCATCGAGCTGGTCGAGGGCCGCGACCTCGTTTGCCGCGACAACGTCGTCTACATGCGCACCACCGACGGACAGACCCGCGTCGACGTCATCTACCGGCGCATCGACGACGCCTTCCTCGACCCGCTGCAGTTCCGGCCCGACTCGATGTTGGGCGTCGCAGGCCTGGTCAACGCGGCGCGGGCCGGCAACGTCGTCATCTCCAGCGCCATCGGCAACGGCGTCGCCGACGACAAGCTGGTCTACACATACGTCCCCGAGATCATCCGCTACTACCTCGGCGAGGAGCCGCTGCTGCGCAACGTCGAGACCCTGCGCTGCTGGCTGCCCGACGAGTGCGCCGAGGTGCTCCGCCGCAAGGACGAGCTGGTCATCAAGCCCGTCGAGGGCAGCGGCGGATACGGCATCGTGTTCGGACCGTTCGCAACGCGCGAGGAGCTCGACGCCATCGCCAAGCGGATCGAGGCCAACCCGCGCGGGTGGATCGCCCAACCGTTGGTGTCGCTGTCGACCAACCCGACCCTGTTCGACGACACCCTGCAACCGCGCCACGTCGACCTGCGCCCCTTCGCGGTCAACGACGGCGAGTCCGTCTGGGTGCTGCCCGGCGGCCTGACCCGCGTCGCTCTCGAAGAAGGGTCCATGGTCGTCAATTCCAGCCAGGGCGGCGGCACCAAGGACACCTGGGTGCTGGCGACCTCGGCCCCGGCCGCACCGGGCGAGGTCAACGACGACGAGCTCGTCGACGCCGATATCCCGCCCGCCTCCCTGGCCGCGCCGGAAATCGAACCGCCGCCCACGCGGGTCGGCGACAGCCAGATGCAGCAGCAGCAACAGCAACAGGGACGAGATGCGGAGGCCGCCCGATGATGCTCGCCCGCAACGCCGACTCCCTGTACTGGATCGGCCGCTACGTCGAACGTGCCGACGACATCGCCCGCATCCTCGACGTGGCCGTCCAACAGATGTTGGAGGACGCCACCGTCGATACCGACTCGATGGTCCGCCACGTTATGGCCATTCTGGGCTTCACGCCCGACGACAAGCCACAGTCGGTGTGGTCGCTCGTCGACAAGGTCGGCTACGACCGCGATTCCACCGAGTCCATCGTCGGCCTCATCGAGACCGCCCGCGAGAACGCCCGCGGTGCCCGCGAGGTCATCTCCAGCGAGATGTGGGAGTGCCTCAACGCCACCTACATGGGACTCGACGAGGCCGAGCGCCGGGCCCGACTGTTGGGTCCGCACGCCTTCCTCGCGCACGTCAAGGAGCGCGCCGCGATGTTCGCCGGCCTCACCGATGCGACGCTGAGCCACGACGACGGGTACAGCTACCTGATCGTCGGACGTTCCATCGAACGCGTGGACATGACCGTGCGCCTGTTGATGTCGCGCTCGGCCTACCGTCGCGACGCGCTGTCGTGGATGAGCCTGCTCGTCGCGGCGGGCGGCCAGGACACCTACATCCGCGCCTACCGCGGTGCGGTCGACACCGAGAACGTCGTCGAGTTCATGATGCTCGACCGCCTCTTCCCTCGATCGGTGTTCCACTCGCTGGGCGTCGCCGAGAAGAACCTCGCCGAGTTGGACAACCGGCCCGATCGCGTCGGATCGCAGTCCACCGCGCTCACGCTGCTGGGCCGGGCGCGCAGCTCCATCGAGTTCATCGACCGTGCCGAGATCGTGCGCAATCTACCTGCCTACCTGCAGGACATCCACGCGACGTGCCGCGCGGTCAGCGAGTCGATCGCCGAGGAGCACTTCCACATCGAGCCCTACGTGACGTGGACCGATACCGGTCT
>CAZVVS010000463.1:0-4078 GCA_964630585.1 uncultured Gordonia sp. | reverse complement strand
GACCTCCTCCGCCAGGGCGGCTTCCGACCCGACGATCTCCACGACTGCTTCACCACCCTCTTCATCTACGTCACCGGCCACCTCGATGCGTCCGGCAACGATTCGACGACCCGAGGATCGCTTGCATCTGGCAGTAGGACCGCACGGCGCAGCAGCGACGAGGTCTTCGCCCTCGGCGCTCGAGCCCTCATCGTCGGACTCCAGTCGATGCTCGTCTCGCCTCGTACGCCGGCGTCGGAAGCGTCACGACAGCGACTCGGCAACTGAACCCGCACGTCACAGCCCACCCGATGGGTTGCGGCCCATGACCAGGGCTCCACGACAACGGCGAGTACGGGATCTCGGCGTTCGCCCCTCGCGGCGTCGCCGCAGTTGGTCACAGGTCTTGGGGCAGCGTTGGTCGTGGCCGCGTTGGTCGTGGCCGCGCCGAACGCTCCACTGCTGGACCGCGTCACCGGCTGCGCGGCGTCCAACGACGACCCAACCGAGCGCGCAGGCGTCAGGCGTCAGGCGTGTCGGTCGGAACGTGGGTGGCGAGGAAGTTGATCTGGTCGGCAACGACCGTGTCGAAGTACGGGTCGAGGTAGGGCTCGAAGTGCTGGCAGTCGTAGGTGCGGATCTCCCCGCGGGGGATCCGGCGGGCGGCCTTCACGGCGACGTCGCGCGGGGTGACGCTGTCGCGTTCGGCGATCTGCACCAAGGTGGGCGCGGTGATCCTTCTGGCTCGCCGCCCCGGTGAGTAGAACGGCACGCGCAGCGCGATCCGGGCCGCCACGCTGTTCTCCCGGAGCAGTTCCTCGTAGCGATCTCCGGCGAGGCGGATCGCCATCGGGGCCGCGTCTGGGGACGTCATCATTGCGAGATCGCCCGGATAGCCAGCGGCGGCGATTCGGAAGGGCTCTCGGCCGACGAGCGCGCCGATCTGGTCGCGCAGCGCCGCAGCGACCAGTCGCGCAACGTGCCCCGGGGGCTGGGCGAAGGTCGACGCCGGTCCGCTGATGTGCGGAACCTGTGCGATCACCGCCGCGAGTGCCTGATCCTCGGCCGCGAGGTGCAGGGCGTGCCCGCCACCGAAGGAGGTCCCCCAGGCGACGACTCGCTTGGTGTCGACGCCGTCCAGGGCGCGTGCGTGCGCCACACCGGCCCGCCAGTCCTGCTGCTGCGCGCCGATGTCGAGGACCCGGCGCGGCTCACCGGCGCTGTCTCCCCAGCCCCGGTAGTCGAAGACGAGGACGGCGTAGCCGGCTTCGGCGAACCGGGCGGCGTAGGCATCCAGGCGAAGCACCCGGATCGCCGCGAACCCGTGCGCCATGACGATGATCGGTGGGCTCGGCACGTCGTCGGGGCGGTACAGCCACGCCGCGCATGACGTGCCGTGCGAGTCAAACGAGACGTCCTCGCGGGAGAAGCTGTGCATCATCGGCCTCTGCATCGATCCATGATCGTTCAGTGCACCGAGCGACGTGAACACGGCGCGGCTCGTGCGGGCAGGCGGTGCGCCTGCTCGGGTCCGGTCGAGGCGAGGGCAGGATCTGGACCATGGACTCGCGGGCGAGCGTGATCATCGGTGGTCCGCCGGCAGCAGGACCGGCACGGGTCCCGCGGCGACCGCACCAGAGGTGACGTCGGCTCCCGAGGGTCTCCGATGTCCCGGAACCGGTCCCGGACCGACCGACAGGGCTTCATCATCATCGCTCTTGTGCATCATCGCATTGATGCGATGGTGTCCGCACGTGGCCGAACTGGAGCTCCACGAGGAGGTCGTCGAGAGGATGGACACGCCCGACGGCACGGAGTGGGATCGGACGGTCGTGGTGCTCGACCGGATCGTTGCGCTTGGTTCGTCGGCCCGGATGCCCTTGTCGAGGAGCCTCGGCGACGGCCTGTTCGAACTGCGGTTCACCCTCGGCCCGACCGCGCGTCGGATCACCGATCGGTTCACCAAAGACGGACGGATCATCCTCCTGACGACCTTTCGCAAGCAACGCAACAACGAACGCACCGAGATCACCCGTGCCCGCAAGGCCGCCGAGAACTGCGCCAAGCGCTACCCCTGAAGGAGACGACGATGGCGAACTACTCCCGCTGGGAAGACGTCAAGAAGAAGCGACCAGGGCCCGACGCCGAGACCCGTGCCGGCGTCGAACAGGAGCTGGCGCTCGGACAGCTGATCTACGACCTGCGCACCGAGGCGCCGGTCTCAGCCAGCGCGAGCTCGCCGAGCGGATGGGTACCACGCTGGTGGGAGTTCTACGCCGTCACCGACGACGACCCGACCGAGTCCACCGACCAGCCGGCCTCCCAGTGCTGCACGACCCCGGCCCAGCCCGGAGCGTCCTCCGCCTGCTGCTGACGCTCATCGCCGCGCCACGGGTCGCGATAAAGCTCAAGCAATTTTGAGTCAGCAGAGCATGAGCGGCTAGCGTGCCCGGCGTGGCAGAAGTGGAACGTCTGCAAGCTCGTGCGCAGCGGCACGCGGCATTGGGAGATCCGGTCCGCCTGGCGATCGTGGATGCCCTGACGGTGTCGGACCGGGCACCGGTGGAGCTACGCCGGACCTTTGGCCTCGAGTCGAACCTCTTGGCGCACCACCTCGACGTCTTGGAGCGAGTGGGACTGATCGAGCGGTCCCGCTCGAGCGGCGACGGACGACGCCGCTACGTGCACCTGCGCCCCGAGGCCCTCGACGACCTGGCCCCCCGCCAGCGCGTCGAGGTCGGCCCGGCGCTGTTCGTCTGCTCCGCCAACTCGGCCCGCTCCCAGCTCGCCGCCGCCCTGTGGAAGGCGCGCACCGGCCAGGGGGCCGCGTCGGCGGGCACCCATCCCGAGCCAAAGGTGCACCCCGGGGCGATCTCAGCGGGCAAGCGCGCCGGGATCGACCTGAGCGACGCCGAGCCCCGCCGCCTCGAGGCCATCGCGACACCGCCCCCACTGGTGGTGACCGTGTGCGACCGTGCCCACGAGGAGCTGGAGTCGGGCGAGGGCTGGCTGCACTGGTCGGTACCGGACCCGGTGCCTGTGGGTACCAAGGCTGCGTTCGATGCCGCCGTCGCCGAGCTCGACCGTCGCATCGACAGCCTGGTGGCAGCGTCGTGACCGACATCGAGGACGACGCGACAGCCGATGCGTTGCACCCCACCGACGCCGAACTCGCCCAGCGAGTCGAGACCGGCACCGGTGAACTGCGCCTCGACCTCACTCGCCGGCTCGCCGCCGAAGCGCTCGGCACCGCGATGTTGATCGTCGCCGTAGTCGGATCGGGGATCGCAGCCAGCCGCCTGTCGAGCAACGACGTCGGCCTGCAGCTGCTCGAGAACGCTGCCGCCACCGCCGCAGCGCTGATCGGGCTCATCTTGATGTTCGGTTCGGTGTCGGGCGCGCACTTCAACCCCGTCGTCACCCTCTTGGACCGGGCGCTGGGCACGACCAGCACCCGCGACACCGGCCTGTACGTGATCGCCCAAGTGATCGGCGGCTGCGCCGGCGCAGTGCTGGCCAACGTCATGTTCGAGCTCCCCGCCGTCGAGTGGTCCACCACCGACCGGTCCTCGCCGGCCCTGTGGCTCTCCGAGGTCGTCGCCACCGTCACCCTGCTGCTGCTCATCCAGGGGTGCGTGCGCACTGGCCGGGCCAACGTCATCCCGTTCGCGGTCGGGGCGTGGATCGGCGGCGCCTACTGGTTCACCTCCTCGACCAGCTTCGCCAACCCCGCGGTCACCGTCGCCCGCACCCTGTCGGACTCCTTCGCCGGCATCGCCCCGTCGTCGGCGCCGATGTTCATCGCCATGCAGCTCGTCGGCGCCGTCGTCGCCTACGGCCTCGTGCGCCTCTTCTACCCCCACAACCACTCCGAGGATCCGACATGACCGCTGACCGCCCCGAGGTGCTCTTCGTCTGCGTCCACAACGCCGGCCGCTCCCAGATGGCCGCCGCCCTGCTCGCCCACCATGGTGGCGACCGGGTCGTCGTCCGCTCGGCCGGCACGGCGCCCGCCGACACCATCAACCCGGCGGTCGTCGAGGCGATGGCCGAGCTCGGCATCGACCTCCACGCCACCGGCGCCCACCCCAAGAAGCTC
>CAZVVS010000462.1:0-4122 GCA_964630585.1 uncultured Gordonia sp. | reverse complement strand
CATCAACCTCGTTGACACCCCCGGCCACGCCGACTTCTCCGAGGACACCTACCGGGTGCTGACGGCGGTCGACGCGGCGGTCATGCTCATCGACGCCGCGAAGGGACTCGAACCGCAGACCCTGAAGCTATTCCAGGTGTGTCGCCACCGCGGGATACCGGTCATCACCGTCGTCAACAAGTGGGACCGGCCGGGCCAGACTCCACTGGAGCTCATCGACGAGATCGCCGAGCGCATCGGTTTGACGCCGACGCCGCTGTACGTGCCCGTCGGAATCGCCGGTGACTTCCGCGGCCTCTACGACCGCCGCAGCGGCAACTACATCAAGTTCTCCCGCACCGCCGGTGGCGCGAAGATCGCCCCCGAGGAGCTACTCGACGCGCAGGCGGCGGCCGCCATCGAGGGCGACGCGTGGACAGCGGCGGTCGAGGAGTCCGAACTCCTCTCCGAGATGGGACAGGACCACGACGAGGAGATGTTCCTGGCCGGGCAGACCTCGCCGATGATCTTCACCTCGGCGATGCTCAACTTCGGTGTGCGCCAGCTGTTGGAAGCGCTCGTCGAACTGGCACCCGCACCGGCCGGCCGCGCCGACGTCGACGGCACCGTCCGCGAGGTCACCGACCCGTTCTCCGCGGTGGTCTTCAAGGTGCAGGCGGGGATGGACTCGAGCCACCGCGACCGGCTCGCCTACATGCGGATCGTGTCCGGCGAGTTCGAACGCGGCATGGTCGTCACCCACGCACAGACTGGACGACCGTTCGCCACGAAGTACGCCCAGGCGGTGTTCGGCCGGGACCGCTCCACCGTTGACACCGCCTATCCCGGTGACGTCGTCGGCCTTGTCAACGCCACTGCGCTGGCCCCCGGCGACACCCTCTTCGACGATCCTCGCGTGGAGTTCCCACCGATCGGGTCGTTCGCGCCCGAGCACTTCGCGACCCTGCGCGCCCGCACCGCCGGCAAGTACAAGCAGTTCCGCAAAGCGATGGACCAACTCGAGTCCGAGGGTGTCGTGCAGGTGCTGCGCAACGACACCCGCGGCGACGCCTCCCCCGTCCTGGCCGCCGTCGGGCCGATGCAGTTCGAGGTCGTCACCGCGCGCATGCTCTCGGAGTTCACGGTCGAAACCGAGCTTGAGCCGCTCGGCTACTCGCTGGCCCGGCGAACCGACGACTCCAGCAGCGCCGAACTGGACCGCCAACGCGGCGTCGAGGTGTTCACCCGTACCGACGGTGCTCTCCTCGCGCTGTTCAGCGACAAGTGGCGGTTGCAGTTCGTGGAGAAGGAGCACCCCGACCTGACCCTGGAACCTCTCGTGGCAGCGGCCGACTGATGACGACCGCCCGACGGGCCCGCCCCGCTCTCATCGTCGCCACCACGACCACCGTGTTCCTGCTCACCGCAACGGCCTGCTCCGACGACGTGGAGCAGGCGCCGGCGCGTTCGTCCGCGTTGGCGACGAAGGCGGGCACGCCGCGGGTCTCGATCCACGAGTGCCAGGAGGTCCCCGCGCAGGGGCGGGTCTACCGCTCCGGGAGCGATCTGAGGTTCACCCACGGGACGATGACGGTGGCGCTGCCGAAGAACCGCTCGGCGCGCCCCGCGCCGCCGAGTCCCGCGCAACCCCCTCCCGGCGCGCCCGGTGGTGCACCGGCACCAGCACCGGCTCCGGCGCCGCCGCCCAACGTGCTGCCCGCTCCTGCCCCAGCGCACGCGCCGGCACCGCAGTACGTGCCCCCACCCCAGCAGTACTACCCCGCCCCGGCCTACCCGCCGGCCCACCACCGCCACCCGATCACCGGGCCGCACCACCGCAACCGCGTCGCGCCAGTGACCAATGCACCGCCGGCCCCAGCCCCGACTGCTCCGTCTCCGGCCACCGACGACATCGAGTGCGTGACCTTCGGCAAGTGGGGCAACGCCTCCCCCGAGGTACCGCTGGACAGTCTGCTGTTCACCTTCCGGGGTGCGGGCACCGACGGCGGCCAGATCTCGTTCGCCGGGGTGGCGCTGGCCGGAGGCACACTGCCGCCGCTCGGCCCGAACCAACCGCCTCGGGTGGGACCGCTGCACGAGACGATTCCCGCCGACATCGGCATCTCACTGGGCGGCAAGTACTACTTGGCGAGCGGGTGTCCGCTCAAGCTCGTGGCAATGGGACCCAAGCGCGCGGCCGGCGTCTTCTCCTGCCCCAACGCGATCCCGTTGCGGGAGAACCCGTTGGCACCCAACGATGCCGCGCCCAATCCCGACGACGAGAGCGACGACGGCGAGACCGCCACCCAGGCCGCACCCGCGCCCGGTCAACCGGCGCCGGCTCCCCCGCCCGCGCCAGCCCCACCTGCAGGTCCGCAGCCCGCACCGACGCCCAACCCGGAGGCCATCACGATCTCCGGCTGGTTCCAGGTCAAGCCGTAGCGGCTAGCGGTCTCCGACGATCCGCGCGACGACCGCGGGATCCACGTCGTCGATGGTCGGCGGGTCGAAGCTCGGCGAGCGGTCCTTGTCGACGAGAACCGCGCGCACGCCTTCGGCGAAATCGTGTGTCGCGGTGATCTGTTCGGCGGCTCGCAACTCGCGGTCCAGGCATTGCCCGAGTGAGCTCTGCGCGCCGCGGTCGATCATCTCCGCGGTCACCAGCAGACTCGTAGGGGAGCAGCTGTCGGTGAGTGCGGCCGTGTCGCGCGCCCACTCGTCGCCGCCGCGCAGACCGCCGAGGATGGCCGACACCTCGTCGTTCCCGCCGAAGTAGTCCGCGATCGCCCGCAGCGGCAGGGCGTCGGCGGCCGGCGCGGAATCGAACGACCCGAGGGCCTCACCCAACGGCATCCCCGAGCGGATCGCGTCGGCCAGCGCTCCGACCGACTCGGAAGCCACCGAATGCGTGGCGAGGCCGACCTCGATCGCCTGGGTGCCCCGGATGCGCGCGCCGGTCAGCCCCAACCATTTGCCGACGCCGACGGGCAGTCGTGGCAGGAAGTACGTGGAGCCGATGTCTGGGAAGAAGCCTATCGCCGTCTCGGGCATGGCGATGAGCGCCTTCTCGGTGACCACCCGCACCTCGCCGTGCACGCTGATGCCCAGCCCGCCGCCCATCGCGGCGCCGTCGATGAGGGCGACGTAGGGCTTGGGGTAGTCGGCGATCAGCTGATCGAGCGTGTACTCCGAGCTGAAGTATTGGGTGATCGCCGCGGTGTCGCCGATCAGCGCGGCATCGCGGATCGCCCGGATGTCCCCACCAGCGCAAAAGGCACGGTCGATGCCCGAGGTGACCAGGACGGTCTCGACGTCGGGGTCGTCGGCCCACGCCAGCAGCACCGGATACAACTCGTCGATCATCGCCTGGTCGAGGGCGTTGAGCGCCTTGGGACGGTTCAAGGCGATATCGCCGACGCCGTTGGCGACCGAAGCGGAGATCAGAGACATGCCGGTCACCCTACCGACCGTCACAGTTGTGATCCCCGTCACTGCAAACAGTATCAATATCTATTGTCACATTAGGTGGTCCGGGTCACCCATGCCCGTGCAATACTCATGCCATGCAAGCAGCGGAGCTCGTGTCATCCCCCATTGCGCATGTCATGAACCTGGCCGCCGACGCGGGCGGAGGCGCCGCGCTCGACCAGGTCTTCATCATGACTGCTGCCACCGGAGTCATCTCGATCGTCCTGCTGTGGATCGCCTACCGCCACCGCACCTTCAAGTCGAACTGGCTGGAGGACTGGGCGAGTTGGTTGGGCCGGATCGGCGACCGTCCGACGTGGTCGGTCATCCCGGTATTCCTGTTCGTCACCACCATCCTGACCGCCTTCCTCGGCTTCATCTGGGATGTGAGCCTGCACGTCGGCCGCGGCCGCGACGACGGCCCGCTGGCCAACCCGGCCCATTACTTCATCCTCGTCGGCCTCTTCTTCCTCTTCATCGCCGGCGCGCTGGCGATGATCCTGCCGCGCAACGACGACCGTTCCATCGCCAAGCCGGGCATGGCCGCCATCCGGATCACCCGGACCTGGTACTCGCCGGTCGGCGGCATCCTGTTGGCCGCGTGCGGCGTCTACGCGCTCGTCGGATTCCCTCTCGACGACATCTGGCACCGCATCTTCGGCCAGGACGTCACCC
>CAZVVS010000461.1:0-4147 GCA_964630585.1 uncultured Gordonia sp. | reverse complement strand
GGTCGTCCGTCATGGTGCCTCCCCGTCATGGTGGTGACGGCGCTGCTCGCGCATGTCGAGCAACGCCACCTTGGCGTCCTGGGGCATGATCCACACGAACTGGTCCCCGCTGCACCACAGGTCCATCTGGTTGACGACACCGTCGACCTCGCCGCCGCCGGTCGCCGACGGCGGGATCACGAAGTACAAGGTGTCGCGGCGCTGGACCCGCACGTCGACCCGCACGCCGTCGGGCACGGTGACGCCCAGCTGCGCCAGCGCGGCGGTGGGACCGTCGGTGACCGACGGATCGCCCCACGCCAGCGCGGTGAGCGCGGCTTCGAGCTCGAGCGCGCCCTGCGGAGGGCCGTTGTCCGGTTCGGCCGTCATGGGATCACCGGGACCAGCAGGCGCGAGGTGGAGTCGATCGTGTTGAGGCTGCTCGTGCCGACGCTCGCGTGGCGGAAGCCCATCATCGCCGGCACCGAGGCGTCCTGGTCGTCGCTGGCCACCACGACCCGCAGGCGGTGGCCGACCTCGAAGCGGCGGGCGTTGGCCACGAGCGGCACGCGGAACACCGTCGGCTCCCCGGGGACGACGGCCTCGAACGAGCGGCAGTCGAGCACCGGCGCCCCCGGCACGCTCCGGTCCTCGTCGACGGCGCGGAGGCTGGCACGGAGGTACCCGGCGGTGACATCCACGGTCGTCCCGTCGGGGGCGACGTCTTGGAGGGTGACGAACCACGCGGTGTCGATCGCCGTCGCTGTGGCGTGCAACTCGACCTCGAGGTCCCCGGCGACGTCGAGCACCTGCTCGAGCGGCGGGGTCGTCCACTCGAGCATCGACGGCGGATCGGCCTCGCTCGGTCTCACCCGACCGAGCCCCGCACCGAGCGCCATCAGCGAACGAGCACCGGCGGGGCCCTCGTCGTCGCCGAGCACGCCGTCGGAGCGGAGGGCGAGGCTGCGCAGCTGCGCATCCGGCGGTGGCCAGGCGGTGGTCGTGCGCCACTCGTCGGCGCCGGGCATCCAGTAGCGGATCGGGTCGCCGTCGAGGATGCCGGTGTCACGGCCCTTGAGCCAGTGGTCGTACCAGGCGAGCGCCTCCACGTGGAGGCTCTCCCACGGCCAGGTCAGTCCGAACTCGCACAGCATGGCGACGCGCACCTCGGGCGCGTTGACCAGCGACCGGAAGGTCGGGAACGTCGACGGCAGGTGCAGGGGAACGTTCTCCCAACCGCAGCCCAGGTAGGTGGGCACCTCGACGCGGTCGAGGAGCGGGACCAGGTCGCGCTCGTCCCACCACTCGTCGTGCAGCGGATGCTCGACCGCGATGGCCCGCCACAGGTCGTCCCACGGGTGGGGTTCGTGGTGGAGCTTCAGCGCTTCGCGCAGCACGACCACCGACGACTCGCCGTTCATCGTCGCGAACTTGCGGTGCAGCGGCGACAGGTGCAGCACGTGGCGCACCGCCTCGATGAGCTCGCTGCGCCAGAACCTGTCGCGGCGCGCCGAGGTGAGCCCGACCATGGCCAGGAACGGCGTCACGAAGCTCGAGCTGAACAGCCCGTGGTGCATCGCGGCGTCGTACAGGTCGGTCGTGACCGCGAGGGGGAAGATGGCCCGCAGGTGCGGGGGCTGCTCGATGGCGGCCTCGAGCTGGGTCATGGCGAAGTAGCTGATGCCCAGCATCCCGACGTTGCCGTCGCACCACGGCTGCGCCGCGGCCCACTCGACGAGATCGTGGACGTCGTGGCGCTCCTGCTCGTCGAAGAACCCGAACGTGCCACCCGATCCGCCCGTGCCGCGGAGGTTCGCGATCACGTGCACGTAGCCGCGCGGCACCCAGAAGTCGGTGGCCCCGGCCTCGATGAACCCCATCGGCGCGCCGAGGTCCTGGATCTGGCGCGGGTACGGCGACGCCGAGACGAGCGCCGGGTAGCGGCCGTCGGCATCGGGACGGTGCACGTCGGCCAGCAGCGCGGTGCCATCGCGCACCGTCACGACGACGTCCTCGTCGCACCGGGCTGTGTGCTGGGGCTCCGAGAGGTTCCGATACGTGCGGCCGGTGGTCTGCGGACCGTTGAGCTCACGCTGGCGATGCACCATGCGGACGAGCCTCCTTCATGCGATGGACCTGGGGGCCGGGGTCTTCCTGCGTCCACCATCGGGGACGCGGACCACCGTGTCCCTAGGGATCGACCCCAAAACCTCCGCTCGGCGGGGAACCCTGGCCCTGGACCGTGCGGATCTCGTGCCGCGTCCGACACGTTCGCCCCGTTTGGGGACTGACCTGAACTCGGCATTCTGGAGCACCGTCCGATGGAGCGCTGTGGTCGAGGTTCCGGAGCGGCATCGTCGTGCCATGGCTCGCACACGCGTGAGTACGACAGTTGACGATGCCCTGTTGCGCGAGGCTCGGGAGGTGACTGCGGCGACCTCCGATGCCGCGCTGTTGGATCAGGCGCTCGCCGCGCTCCTCGCTCAGTACCGGCGTGCTGAGGTCGATCTGGCCTACGCCGCCTACGACGAGCGACCCCTCGATGAGCCCGACGACTGGGGCGACCTGGCCTCGTTCCGGGCCGCTGCTGGCTCATCATGAGCGACCAGCCACGTCGGTGGGAGCTGTGGTGGTGCGAGCTGCCCTCCATCGGTCGCCGGCCAGTCGTCGTGCTCAGTTGCGACGTGGCGATCCCCCTGCTGGGACGAGCCGTCGTCGCGCCGTGTACGACGACGATCCGCCACCTGCCGAGTGAGGTGGTGCTCGAACCACAGGTGGATCCTGTCCCGAAGGTGAGTGCGGTCAACCTCGACTCGGTGGAGAGTATGTCGCTCGAGGTGCTCGTCGACCATCACGGACGGCTCAGCGACGAACGGATGCGCGAAGTCCGCAACGCCCTCTCCGTCGCGGTCGACTGCCGTTGAACCGGCGATCGGGGAGTGGCGCCGCGCAGCCTCGGCTGGGTGAGCGCGCGTACGGATGACGGCCTGCTCGTCGGATTCGTCAACGTGGCCTGGGACGGTGCCGATCACGCGATCCTCCTCGACACCAAGACCCGCAGCGACTGGCAGCACCGAGGTGTCGGGACCGAGCTGGTTCGCCGAGCCGCTGTTCATGCGCGCGAGGCAGGGTGTGAGTGGCTTCACGTCGACTTCCGACGCGAGCTGGCCGCGTTCTACTTCGACGCGTGCGGCTTCCGCCCCACAGACGCTGGGTTGATGCATCTCGCCACGCCTGAGTAGCCGCCGCCAGCCGGCGACATGAGGCAGGGTCAGCTGGCCTTGAGGTGGTTGCGGAGTGCCTCTCGGATGACCTCGGAGACAGGGACGCCCTCGGCAGCGGCGCGACGGAGGAGCTGGTCCTTGAGCTCGGGATCGAGCCGGACGGACTCGACGGTGGAGGGCTCGGAGCCGAGCCGAGGGCGGCCTCGCTTGTTGCGTCGGGCGATGATCTGGTCGACGTCGTAGCCGGCTTCGGCTTCGTCGGCGAGCTGTTCGATGAGTTCGTCGGTGATCGGGGTGCCGGAACGGGTGTGGCCGTGGGTGCGCTTCGTCATGGGTCCAGGAGCCTCCGGTAGAGGGGGCGAAGCGGCATGCAGTGAATGATCGTCTCGTCGCCTTCGCTGTTCACGAGCACGACCAGCTCGAGCAGGTTGCCGGCGGTGTCGGGTCCGATGACGAGCCATCGGTCGGGGTCCTCGCCAAGGTCCTCGACCGCGAGCGAGTGCTCGATGGCGTGGAGCATGTCGGTGTCGTCGATGCCGTGGCGACGAGCGGACTGGTGGATCTCCACACCCAATTACTGTACTACGAAAGTCAGTCGTGTCAGCCCCGGGCGCCGACGGCCACCACCACGTGGGCGGCGCAGCAGTGAAGGTTCTCGCGGTGGGGGACCACGGCAGGGAGCAGGTTCCGGAGGACTGTCGAGCTCGGGCGCGCACCCTGCACGGCCTCACGCCCCCCACCGGCGTTCGGGGACAGCCCCCGAGTGATCAGCGAGACTCGTGTCATGGAGAGCTGCATGGCGTGCGATCTCGCCGATGGAGCGCTGCCGCTGCCTGGCGGGCGCGTCCATGAGACGACCTACTGGCTGGTCGAGCACTGCGTCGGCCCCCTCGGCCTCGGCACGTTGGTCGTGAAACCTCGGCGCCATGTGACCAGCGTCGCGG
>CAZVVS010000460.1:0-4170 GCA_964630585.1 uncultured Gordonia sp. | reverse complement strand
TCGCGGAGAGCGGACCACCACGTCGGCTACCGGTGATGAGGAGCCGTTGGTAGAGAGATCGGATGTGCTCGGCTCGCAGCCGACGCAACGGGGTGTCGCCGAGGTGCGGGAGCAGGTAGTGCTCGACGGCCTTGCCGTCGCGGGTGTGAGTCGAACGGGCGACGGTGGCTTCACGGGCCGGTAGCCACTGACCGAGCAGGTACTCGCCGAGGGTCATGGAGGACCCTGCACGGTGACGGCGCTCATGCTTGGCGGTGAGCGCCTCGGCGACGCGCTCCGCGTCGATGCGGTCTTCGCATCGGTGCCAGCGCCGCCGTTCCCGCCCGGTGACGGGATTGCGGCCCTGGTATATCACTGCGTAGTACACGCCTCGCTTCTCGGTCACGTATGCCATTGCCTGGTTCCTACTTCGCGGTGGTCGGTAGCGGACTCGGTAGCAGCGGCCGTCGTGCCCATGCCACCTACGGCGGTGATCGGGTGGGAGCCCCGACGATGGGGCGCAGCAACTTCGGGCCGGTTCGCTCCGTTCTTGGCCGAGCGAACCCGCTGAGCTACCGACAGGCTTGTCGCCGCCATGTTCGACGCGCATGGCGAACTCAGGGGAGGTCCGCGGGTCGCCGGGCGCGGATCTGGCGAGTGTCGAATGGGGCTGCTGCACCGCTGTCCCGTGCCGGTCGCGGTCGCAATACGATGTTCTGTGGCGATGGGAACTCGCCGTCGAACCGCCCGCCGTGGGCTGATGGCTCCTAGATCTCCCCCTCGAACCACTTGGGAGCCACGGTGACCGACCGGACGGGCCGCTGCCGTACGGCCCCGCCAGACGCGACCAGCCGGGCGAGCGAGGCGGTGGCTTCAACGGTGATCGCTGGCATGCCAAACCTCGTTGTAGGTACCGAGTTCCCTACCCGCCCGCCGATCGACGACACATCGATGATCGGAACATCTGCAGTGCCTTTGCTTGCACGGGTGGCGGTCCGATCGCGCGGCGGTATGGTCGGCCGTGGTAGAGCGATCGAGCAGAAGGGCCGGAAGGAAATGACCACCACCTCCAGCACAACCCACACGATCTTGCGGGCCGAAGGGTTCTCCTGCCCGTCCTGTGTGAACAAGATCGAGAAGCGGGTGGGCAGACTCGATGGCGTCGAGAGCGTGAAGGTGCAATTCGCCTCCGCTCGCATCGAGGTCGACCACGACGAGAGCAAGGTCTCGGTGGACGACTTGGTGGCCGCGGTTGCCAAGGCGGGCTACAAGGCTGCCCCTTCGGCTTTTTGATCTAGCGCAGCAAGTAGACATCGCATCCTCGGGGCTGTCCAAGGTCCCGGGTTTGAGCGAGGGAGAGCGCACGACACGTGGACAGGTTCCAGAGTTGGCTCTACGGCAAGTGGTTCGTCCCTGTTGTGTCCGGGGCGTTCATAGCGGCGTCCTTTCTCCTCGACTGGGTTGGCGGGGACTCGAACCGGTCGCTCACGGATCAGTGGTGGGTGGACGCCGGTGATCACGCGACCCACACCGGCGCGGAGTTCATGCTCTCCGACGCTTTGATGCTCGCGGCGGCGGCGGTCGCCGGTTACGGCATCGTGGTCAAGGCGGTCAGAGCTCTAACCGTCAGGGTCATCGGCATCGATCTGCTCGTGTCGGTGGCAGCGATCGGTGCGGTGATCATCGGCAACTTCTGGGAAGCGGCCGCGGTCACCTTCTTGTTCGCCATCGGTCACGCTCTCGAGGCCGCCACCTTGAACAAGACCCGGTCGGCCCTGGCTGAACTGGTCGCCGTCGCCCCCGACAAGGCGGTGGTCCTGCGAGATGGCGACCAGCAGGAGATCGCGGCTTCGCAGGTGCGCATGGGCGAGATCGTGCTGGTGAAGAACGGCGCCAAGGTCCCCGTCGACGGCCAGGTGGTGGCGGGCACGGGCGCCATCGACGAGGCCTCGATCACCGGGGAATCCATCCCGGTGGAGAAATCCAAATCAGACCAGGTGTTCGCCGGGACCGTGTCGCGTGGAGGCTTCCTCCAGGTGCTGGCTACGGGCATCGGAGCCGACACCACCCTCGCCCGCATCATCCACCGCGTGGAAGAGGCCCAGGACGCCAAGGCCAGGACCCAGACCTTCATCGACCGGTTCTCCGCCTGGTACACCCCAGGGGTCATGGTCCTGGCCCTCGTGGCCGGTCTCGTATCGGGCGACGTAGTGCTCGCCCTGACCCTCTTGGTTATCGGCTGTCCCGGTGCCCTGGTGATCTCCATCCCGGTCGCGATCGTGGCCGGAATCGGTCGCGCGGCGCGCAACGGCATCCTCATCAAGGGCGGTGAGTACCTGGAGACCTCAGCGAAGATCTCAGCCGTCGCTGTCGACAAGACCGGCACCCTCACCGAGGGCCGCCCCAAGCTGACCGATGTCGTGGTCCTCGACCCGTCCCTGGATCGTTCCGACGTGTTGCGTTGGGCGGCGGCCGCGGAGGCCGGGTCAGAACACCCCCTCGCCCGCCCCATCTTGGACACCGCACGAGCCGAGGGGGTCGGCCCCGACGGCATCCCCGGATCCGTCACCCCGGTGCCCGGCAAGGGGATCGTGTCCGATGTCGACGGTCAGCGCGTTCTGATCGGCAACCCGGCGCTGTTGGAGCAGTACGGGGTCGTCGACCACGGAGGTGCCGCCGACACGGCGGGGTCACTCGCCGCAAAGGGTCGGACCCCGATGATCGTCGCAGTCGGCGACAAGGTGATCGGTGTGGTCGCGGTGGCCGACCAGATCCGTGCGGACGCCCCGCTGATGGTCGCCCGGCTGCACGAAGCCGGTGTCGACAAGGTCGTCATGCTCACCGGCGACACACGGCTGGTGGCCGAAGCCATCGGTGCGGCCACCGGGATCGATGAGATCCACGCTTCCCTGCTGCCCGAAGACAAGTTGGACGCCGTCTCGGCGTTGCAGCGAGAAGGTCACACGGTCGCCATGGTGGGCGACGGCGTCAACGATGCCCCGGCGCTGGCCGCCGCCAACATCGGCGTGGCCATGGGCGCAGCCGGCTCCGCGGTGGCCGTCGAGACCGCCGACATCGCCCTGATGGGCGACAACCTGTTGAAGCTGCCCGAATCCATCAGCCTGGCCAAGCGCACCGTCGGAGTGATGCGACAGAACATCGCCATCGCCTTGATCACCGTGGTGCTGCTGTTGGCGGGTGTGTTCGCGGGCGGCGTGACGATGTCGATCGGCATGCTCGTCCACGAGGTCTCCGTGCTCGTGGTCATCGGAAACGCGATGCGCCTGTTGCGCAACGCAGGCGGCTCCACCGCTATGGCGAGATCAGAACGAATCCCGGCGATGACCGCAGACGCCGCCGGCACCCGATCGCTAGATACAGAACCGGAAGGATCCAGACAATGAGCGACAAGCATTTCACGATCGAGGGGAACGTCGAGCACTTCACCATCGCCGACATCGCCCTCGAGAACTCGGAGTTCCGCAAGGTGCTGTGGACCGGGGAGCACTCCCAGATCGTCATCATGACCATCCCGGTCGGAGGGGAGATCGGTGACGAGGTCCACGAGACCACCGACCAGATCCTGACCTTCATCTCGGGCAGCGGTGAAGCCGACCTGAACGGAGAAACCCACCCCATCGACGCCGGCGACCAGTGCGCGGTGCCTGCAGGAGCGCAGCACAACTTCCGCAACACCGGCGATGAGCCACTGGTGCTGTACACGATCTACTCGCCGCCGGAGCACTCGGTCGACGCCAGCTACGCCACCAAGGAAGAAGCCGACGCCGCCGAAGCTTCCGGTGAGGACACACCGCCCCAGACCTGACGGCGAGGACTCGCCCATTGCCCGAGGCGCTGAACAGGAACGAGGAGCCACACCATGGGAGCACAACCAGCGCAGACGTCGACCGCGCTCGTCTTCAACGAATACGGAGGCCCCGACTCGCAGCAGCTCATCGACCGACCACCACCCCAGCCCGGCCCGGGCGAGCTCGCGATCGAGGTGAAGGCGGCCGGTGTCAACCCCATCGACTGGAAGATCCGCGCCGGCCTTCTCGGTCGTCACTGGGACCTGCCGGGACCCATGGGCAGGGAAGCGTCCGGGGTGGTCACCGCCGTTGGTGAAGGGGTGACGGACTTCGCCTTGGGCGATGAGGTGCTCGGCCTGACAGCCGAAGGACACGGCGGTCT
>CAZVVS010000459.1:0-4191 GCA_964630585.1 uncultured Gordonia sp. | reverse complement strand
GTCGGCCCTGGGGTGTCGCGCACCCCGTCGACTCGCCAGTCGCCGTCGACCCAGGAGAGGTCGAGCGTGACGGTGAGGAACTCTGACTGCGGCGCCGCGACGCCCGCGGCGGACAGGACCGTGACGGTCCACACCGACACTCGGGCCTCGGTGCCGCGGAAGTCGTCGACCCGCCATGCGAGCGGCCGGACGAGCCACCAGATCCGCCCGGAGGACTGGGCGAGCTGTTCACGGGCCATCGAGATGTCGGCGACGACGTCGTCGGTCAGCCGGGGCGCGGCGACTGGGGTGGCGATCTCGGAGATGGCGGCCTCGATCTCCTCGTCGGTGAAGTACAGCCAACGCTGGGATGCCGTGGAGTAGGCGATCCCGGCCGCGATGGCGCCCGGTTCGTCGGCCGAGAACCCGACCGGGACGCCAGAGGCCTCGCCCGCTGGACCTGTCGCGCCCGATGGTGCCGTGGGGCGAGGGGCGTCCTCGCTGGCGGAAGCCTCGGGCCGCTGCTGGTTGGGAGCGTTGCCTCCGCTGAAGCGGATGAGGAGGACGCCAGCGATGAGGGCGACGACCACGATCGTGGCGAGGATCGCGGTGCGTCGGGATGGGGGCGTGTTCTGGGCGGCCATCAGCTCGCCGCCTCGAACAACATGTTGACGGCGGTGGGCGCGACCCCGGCGAGGATCGCGCCGACGACACCGCCGAGCGCGAGCGTCTTGCCTCGGCTGGCTCCGCCGTAGGACCCGCCCTCGCGAGCCAAGCCGTACATGGCCGCGCCGATCAGCAGCGCGGCGAGGCTGCCCCAGAGGGCAAGCATCTGCGCCCAGTTCAACAACTGCTGGATCAAGTCCGCGCCTGGCATGCCGTCGGTACTCGGGTCGACCGAGACCTGGGCGAAGACGCTGGGGATGCGGATCATGAGGGGACCTCCTCGGGAGCGGAGACGTTGGTCGTCACCCCCGTAGGCCCCTCGAAGGGGGAAAACTCTCCACGCAGCCGCGAAGAATCTGTTCGCCGCCGGGCCTACCTGGTCATGAAACGACCAAAGCTCGGCGCAGCGATCGCCCTCACATGCCTCACCACGATCGGCGGGTTCACCGCCCTACCGATCCTCACCATCGGCATCGGGGGAGCGTCCCCTCCCGGCTGCGGTGAGGTCGGCGAGATCGCCGACGACGGGACACCCAGCATCCTCGGCCCATCCACCTTGACCGTGACCGACCTACGAGCCTGGTGGACCGACTCCGGCCGAGGTCAGCCGACGCGCCTGGGCATCGCCATCGAGGACCTCATCGCGCTCTACATCTCCGAAGGCGACGCCGAAGGAGTCCGCGGCGACATGTCCTTCGCACAGTCCGTGCTCGAAACGGGCTACTTCACCAACAGCGACACCGAGATCAACAACTACGCGGGCATCGCCCACTACGACGGGACCGCCTCCGGCTCCGCGTTCCAGGACCCGATCATCGGAGTACGGGCGCAGATCCAGTTGCTGAAGAAGTACGCCCTCGGCAACGACGCCCCGCTCGCCAACCCCAACGTTGCGCCCCGTGCCGGAGCATCTGCCTCGACGTGGGGCGGGCTCACTGGCACCTGGGCAACCGACCCTCGGTACTGGACGTCACTCAACTCGGTCTACGAGTCGATGCTCGCCTACGCCGGTTCTGCTTCCGAGGAGACCGATCCGTTCGCGGCGCTCGCCTCCCAGCCCTGCGGCAACGGGGGTCTCGCAGCCAGCGGCGACTACGCGCTCCCGCTCGAACGGCGCTGGTACGACGAGCACCCGGAGTGGTTCACCAAGACCCACCACGACTACCCAGCGGCGGACATCCCCGTTCCCGTCGGCACTCCCCTCTACGCCGTTACTAACGGCGTCGTCGTGAGCACGCCGACAAGTGGTCGCTGCGGTGTCGGGGTCATCTTCAACGGTGACGACGGAGCGCAGTACACGTACTGCCACGGCCAACCCGGAACCCACGCTGTCGCCGTGGGCGACCAGGTGAGCGTGGGGCAGTACCTTCTTGACAGCGCCTCGACCGGCAACTCGACCGGACCGCACCTTCACTTCGCCATCCGTGTCGACGGCGCATCCCGCTGCCCTCAACCGTTCTTCGTAGCCATCGCCGACGGCCAACCCCTCGCACCCCAGGGATTGCCGACGACCGGGTGCATTCACTGAGGTGTTCCGGCCGAACCGAGGAGTTCCGACTCCCCGGAGGCATAGGAGCACGTGACGAGCTGTGCTCGGCCACAGAGTTCGTGTCAATCACAGTGGACCCTAGGAATGGGTGGACGGCGTTCCGCTGACGTTCACCACCGCAACGACGACTCGTACGGTTCGATCGTCTTCCTCGGGGTGAGGGACGTCGAGGACGGGCCAACCGCTCATCTCCATGTCGAGCAATGTGGCGTCATGTCGCTCGACCAGCCGCTTGATCGCCCGTTCGCGCACCTTTGGGAGCAGTGTCGCTTTCCTCACGAACAGCACGATCGCGGTCCGCGACTCGCGAGCATTGAGGTACCGCTCTGTGAGCTGTTTGAACGCTGCGGTGACGTCGCCAGCATCGTCGTAGATCTTGCACTCTGCCTTGAATACGACATCGCTGATGCCGGAGTCCTGAGCAAGATCTAGGACGACTCTGATGTCGGTCTTGCCGAGGCGTGAGAAGGTCTCTGCCGAAGCACTCCACCGACTGTTCAGGCTGTGCAGTACCTCGTCGCGAAGATCCTCCTCGCCCTTGCCCACGACCGTGGAGGGGTGGTCGAGCATGAAGTCCGACCACCTCCGGACCTGCTCGATGATCGCCGCAAGATCGTCGTCCTCAAGAAGCGGGTAGTCCCCCCGCTCAAGCTTGGGAGCGACTCTGCGAGGCGCTGCAGAGGGCAACCGGTACGGACGTGGCTTCCCAGTTGCGGCCCGCTCCGGCAATCCGAGGCCGCTTCGCAAGGCCTCTCGCTCGCCTAGCCGCCGTCGGCGTCGCCTCAGCAAGTTCGACAGCTTGGTTGGCAGCTCGTCGTTCCACTGATCCACGGCCCGATTGGTGGCGTCCGCGAGCTTCCTGAGGAGGTCTTGCTGCTCCTGGAGATACGTCCGCACCGCCGATGGGCTGGATCGATCCTCGTAGGCGGGTATCCGGATGCACCGAGTTCGGGGGTCGAACCAGTTCCGCTCGGACGGCTCGGACGCTGAGGCGTGCGGAGGCCACAACCGTAGGAGGTCGCTGTCACCCCCTACAGGGATCAACATCGTGTGTACGTCAACGGGGATCATGCGTGACCCCTCCCCTGGACGAAGGACTCGGGGATCGGTGGACTCGACAGATGCCCGCTCGACAGTCGGATCTAGTGCCGCTTCCCCGAGTTCCAACGGATCGACCCTGAATCGTTCGATGAGGGAAGCCAACAGTTCGGACTCACCGTCGTCCGCCGAGACCTCTTGGTCGGTCACCGACTGAACCGCTCGCGCCAGGCTTGCGTCCATCTCTCGGAGGTGCTCGCGAAGATCGGGTATCCGTGGCATCCGCGGCCAGGGGTACGGATAGATCGTCGGTCGCTTCACGGCTTCATCGTTGCCGATACGGACCGGACGGCTGACGTGTCGACGAACTATCGCCCTTGGGAATCGAGGCGGACCTGCTCGATCGCTTCCGCTGGCTCCCCCAACTTCGCCTGGTTGAGCGCTGCGACGTGCTCCCTGTAGACGCCCTCGGCGCCAGCAGGGTCGTCGGCGGCAAGGTGCGCTCGCATCAAGGTCTCGACCACGGCACTGTTGAGCGGGATCGCCTGGACGATCCGGCGCAGCATCTCGATCGCCTCGTTCTGCTCGCCGAGGTCGAGGTACAGAGCGGCGCAGGCTTGGGCGATCCCTGCGACGCGCTGTTCCCAGGTGGTGGCGTGGTGCTCGAAGTCGACCCAGCCGTAGGAGCGGCGGGCGGCGCCCGTGTAGGTGAAGGGCTTGCCGGTGACGAGGTCGAGGGCAGCGCGGTAGTGCTCGACGGCTTGAGCAGGCTCGAGGTCGGCAGCTCGGTTGACGTGCCAGTCGAAGATCTCTAGGTCGGTGCGGAGGTGGGGGCCGGCGACGTAGGTGCCGTTGCGGTTGGCTGGGAGGTGCTGCGATCCGATGGCTGCGCGTGCCTCGGTCATCGTGTCGTGGAGCCGCTTGATGTGGGAGACGCCGTCGGAGCCGAACCAACAAGC
>CAZVVS010000458.1:0-4196 GCA_964630585.1 uncultured Gordonia sp. | reverse complement strand
CGATCGCGACGACGTTGACCAGCGCCCATGCCACCCAGATCTTGCGCAGTGACGCCAGGGTGCGCGGGTTGTTGGTCCGGGCGTCGACGATCGCGGCCTCGCGCACGAGGAACGCCCCGCCGACCACGTTGGCCAAGGGCACGACCGAACACAGCCACAACACCCAGGAGCGCCGCGGTTCCAGCCCGCCGGCATCCCGGTAGACCAATGTGCGCATGGCGATCACCCATTGCGCGAAGTGGACGAATACGTAACCCATCGCCACGACGGCCGCCGCTCCGGCGAGGAACACCAACCACGTGGTGATGTTGTCAAGCCAGCCGGGGATTAGACGGTCGCGACCCATGACGGTCACGACGTAGCGCAGCAGGTGCAACACGGCGCTGACCACCATGACCGCCGTGGCGATGCGCCCGGCGACCTCGAAGTGAGCGGACTCGTCGTGGGCCCGTACGCGGGCGGGCACCTCAGACCAACTCGCGGGCAGGTCCTGCAGACCCCACTGCGGGATGGTGGCGTACCGGGGAGTCGGAGCGCGTCCGCCGCCACCGGGCCGGCGACGCGGTGCCGGGCGGGCCTCGGGTGGGCGCTGCGCGACCCAGCGGACCTTGGGCGCGTTGCTCCGGCGGCCGGCCACGCGCTGCTGCGGTACCGCCGGTTGCCCCGGTGCGGGCCGCGGTCCCGCGACCTCCATCACCATCTCGGCGGGGACGACGACGAGAACGCCGTTGCACCGCGGGCAGCGCCTGCGGCCGTCGCGGTGGGGTGCTTGGATCCGGCAGTTGCGGCACAGGTCCACCAACTGCTGGGCGGGGTTGGGTGAAGACATCGTCTACCTCACTGCCCGACCACGACCGGCTTGCCGCCGGCCTCCCAGGCGACCATGCCGCCCTCCACGCACACCGCGTCGTAGCCGACGTGCTCGAAGTACTCGAGCATGCGGAAAGAACGCCCACTGGTCCGGCAGATGACAAAGATCTCCGCGTCGGGATCGATCTCGTCGATGCGTTCTGGCACCTGCCCCAGCGGGATGTGCAGCGCGCCTCGGATGTGCCCCTGCTCCCACTCGTCGGATTCGCGGATGTCGAGCAGGATTCGACCGGTCTGACCGGTGAAGTCGTCCGGCAACTCCGCCACCGGCACCTGTTCGAAGGCGGGCATGCATCCATCGTGACATATCGGCCGATCGGTGGAGGCCCAACGCCGCCCGTTTGAGGCCCACTGACTGTCGAGTAAGGTAGCGGTGAAGATATCCACAGGTCACGAGTACAGAACCGAAAACCGATAGGGGTGCGAAGTGGTGTCGATTCACAAAAGTGAATCGCGTTTTTCCGACTCCCACGTCAATCGGGCCGAATTGTGAAGGGCGTCACTCGTTTGCGTTAATTCCGGCCCTCAACACGCACTATCGCAAACTTCAGCAAGCAGAGCCGCTACTTGAACCGCCCCCGCGGCCCCCTGTGGATAACTTGTGGACAACCTGCGAAACCGCAGTTTACGAAGGGATTAGGGACAAATGACCAAAAGCACAGTGGAGGCGGTCATCGCCGCCCCGCGCCCCCGCGTTTATGCCGTGTTCGCCGACCGTGAATCCGGCGGCGACTTCCTCCCGCTCAGCACCCGGCTCGTCTCACCGGGCACCGACGAGCGCCAGGGCGTCGGCGCGGTGCACTTCCTCGGCCTCGGGAAGGTCGGCGTCCGGGAGCAGATCACCGAGCTCGTGCCCGATGAGCGCATCTCCTACAAGGTGGTCGGCGGCATCCCCGTTCGCAGCCACACCGGGGTGATCGAGTTCTCCGACGACCCGGCCGGCACCAAGGTCCGGTACACGATGGACTCCGATCCCAAGTTGCCGGTTCCCGCGCCCATCCTCACCAAGGTGTTGGACACCCTGATGGGCCAGATGATCGGCGGCGTCAAGCGCGCCGTCGCGAACGGCTGAGAGACACCCGGCTCACGACGCCAGGAAAGCCGCCAGCCGCTGCGCCTCCTCGTCGGCCTCTCGGCGTTGTGCCGGCGTCGGGTCGATGAAGTAGTCGACGACGATCCGCTCACCGTCGGACTTCCATGTGCCGGCCAACCGACCGTCGACAAGGACGAATCCGGGACTGCGCCCGTTGGGCGTCGCCGTCCTGGCGAATAGGTCCGGATCGGCGATCCGGGTCCGATCAGCGGCCGCCTGTGCGACGAGGATGTGGTCGAACGGTGCGATGAGCCGCACCGGTGCGGGCTCGTCGCCGTCGGCAACCGACAGGCCGTCGAGGTCATAGAGCTCCTCGCCGTTCGGCCCGTCGATGCGCGCCAACTCCCAGTCGGCCTCCATCGCCCGCACGAGCGGACCCAGTCCACTCAGGCCCGCCCACGTCTGGATGCCGGTGATGCTCGCCGGTCCGAACCCGCGCAGATACATCCGGATCAGGTCGCGGCAAGCCTCGTCGTCGACGACCGCCGGCTCGCCCGGGCCGATCCAGTCGTCGAGGAGCGCCAGCGTCGGGTCAGCGGCGCCGTCCCACGTACCGCGTGGCGGCACTTGCACGAGGTGCAGCCCGCCCCGGATGACAGCCATCAGGTCGGCGGGCGGCACTGACGGCCAACGCCGCGTGAGCAGGTCCCGCAGTGCACGCGCGGGCATCTCCGCCCCGCTCAGCGCCTCACGCCCGACATCGATGACCTCGAGTGCCTCGATGCCGGGCGGCAGCCTGTGATTGGTCGCGGTGATCGCGGCGATCCTGGTCTGGGCGAGCGCCCGCATCCAGCGGGCGTCCTGGGCGTCCATCACCATCAGCGTTCCGCGCAGCACGACCGACCGCACGATCTCGCGCTCGGTGAGCAGCTCGTCGTACTCGTTGGGATCGAATCCCTCGATACGCGACCACAAGCCAATGAACGGCGGTCGGGGGTCCTGCGCCTGCAGACCGACGCATCGGTCGAGGACTTCGATGACGTCCTCGTCGATTCGTTCCAGGAGGTGCTGTCGGGCAAGAAGTGTGCGGTTCCACTGTTGCGCCGTGATCACGACGGGAAGCTCACCCCGGTCGCTGCGTGGCAGCGGTAGCCGTGCGGATTCTTCGCCAGATACTGCTGGTGATAGTCCTCGGCGTAGTAGAACCGGCCGTCTCCGGCGTCGCCGAGTTCGGCGATCTCCGTGGCGATAGGGCCGTACCCGGCAGCGGTGAGCGCGGGTTGGAATCGTTGCGCAGCGTCGCGCACCAGTTCAGCATCGGCGGCCGAGCAGGTGAACACCGCCGACCGGTACTGCGTGCCGATGTCGTTGCCCTGTCGCATGTCCTGCGTCGGGTCGTGCGTCTCGAAGAACACCCGCAGCAGGGTCTCCAGGTCGGTTTCGTCCTCGTTGAACACAACGAGAACGGCCTCGGTGTGCCCGGTACGCGCCGTACACACCTCTTCATACGTGGGGTTGGGGGTGAAGCCGCCGGCGTAGCCGACCGCCGTCGTGTAGACGCCGGGCAGTTGCCAGACGATCTCCTCCACGCCCCAGAAGCACCCGCCGGCCAGGACTACGGCGCGCCGCCCCGGCCCCCAGTCGCACACGCCGCCCGTCACCGGGCCGGGCGGGACCATCGGGGTGTCGAGCACGATGTTGCGCGGGGCGACCCGCATCGGCGTCGGCCGTCCGGGCAGGGCGTTGCCCGCCTCAACCATGACCTGCTTCGCACGTGAGAAACCCCAGGACATGATTCCAATCCTACGCGGCTGCCCCACCCCTGCTCGGAAGCGGCAAATCCGGCCGGTGCAAAGATTTGTGGTCTCTCGCCAGCCGTGCCTATGATGACGGTCACTATCGGGCTGTGATGCACTTCACCTGCCCAGACGCACGCGACGGACTATAGGGGGCGAACACGTGGCAACGACACAACAGGCGGATCTGTCGTCGGACCGGATTCCGGTCTACAACATCTCCGGTTCCTGCATGTGGACGCTGCTCACGCTCATTCCGCTCGCCGTCCTGCTCGTCCTGATCGCCATCTGATCGCTCCCCCACCCGACCGCATGGCGGCATCGTGGTGACGCGCCCCGACGCGGGGGATACGGTGGAACAGTCAGACAGAGAACGATCCACCGCGAAGGGAAGCATTGTGGCTGAATACACCCTGCCCGATCTCGATTACGACTACGGCGCACTTGAGCCCCACATCTCGGGCAAGATCATGGAACTTCACCATGACAAGCATCAT
>CAZVVS010000457.1:0-4196 GCA_964630585.1 uncultured Gordonia sp. | reverse complement strand
AATCAAAAAACACCGGGGGTGGGCCGGCGAGGTTTTTTTCCCCTCGGCGGCCCACCACGGGAGAAATCTCAGCAGGGTCAGGCCGCGCGACCAGCCTCCTGAGCCGTGGGCACCTCGATGAGGCGGCCGGACTTCACGTCGTAGATGTAGCCGTAGACGGGGATGCCCGCGGGGACCAGCGGGTGCTCCTTGATGCGACGGACGTCGGCGGTCACCGACTGCGCCTGGTCGGCGATGGTGAGCCAGTCGATGAAGTCGCCCTCGCTCGCGCCCGGGCCGGTCCCGACGTCGTAGAAGCCGTCGGGGCCCAGCGCAGCGGTTTCGAGGCTGTTGGCGAGCAGGCCGCGGATCACCTCGTCGGTGAAGAACTCCATGCCGCAGTTGGTGTGGTGGATGACGAACCACTCCTTGGTGCCCAGCAGCTTGTAGGAGATCACGAGCGAACGGATCGCATCGTCGCTGGCACGACCGCCCGCGTTGCGGATGACATGCGCATCGCCCTCGGACAGCCCGGCGTACTTGGCGGGGTCGAGGCGGGCATCCATACAGGTCAGGATCGCGAAGCCGCGAGCCGGCGGCAGGGCCAGCTCAGATTTCTCGCCGAAGGATTCGGCATAGGCCTGGTTGGCGGCGAGGACTTCGGGCAGGACGGACATGACTGACTCCAAGGGATCGACGGTGATTCTGCGAGCCTAGGAAAGTTGCACCATCGGGTGAACCCTTGCGATCACGGTGAGGCTAAGGACCTTGGTACCGTCCACCGGTGAAGGTGAACCTCAACGCCGGATTCCTGGACACCCGCGAGATCGTCGAACTCGCAAAGGCCGCCGACGAGATCGGCTACGACGGCATCGGGATCCCCGATCACGTGGTCAACCTCGCCGACCTCGAGACCCCTTACCCGTACACCAAGAACGGGCAACGACGATGGCCGCCGTTCACCGATTGGCCCGATCCGTGGGTGCTGGTCGGCGCGCTCGGCGCGTGCACGACGCGGGTCCGGTTCATCACCACCGTGTACGTCGCAGCGCTGCGCAGCCCGTATTCGGCGGCCAAGGCGATCGGTACCGCATCGGTCCTGTCGCAGGGTCGCCTCGACCTGGGTCTCGGCGTCGGGTGGTGCCGAGAGGAGTTCGACCTCCTCGACCAGCCCTTCGCGAAGCGCGGCAAGCGTTCCGAGGAGATGGTCGAGCTGATGCGAGAGCTGTGGAGTCCGGGATGGACCACTTTCGACGGCGAGTTCTACTCGACTCCGAAGCTGGAGATGAGCCCGACGCCGCCGCGCATCCCGATCATGTTCGGCGGCCTCACCGATATCGCACTGGACCGCGCAGCGCGCTACGACGGCTGGATCGGTGACATCTGCAGCACCAACGAGGCCATCGACGTCGCCGGGCGGTTGCATGAGAAGCGCAAGGCCGCAGGGCTTCCCGTCGACGATTACACCGTCATGGTCGCGCTGAACGACGCCTTCACCCCCGACGACATCGCGCGGGCCGAGGCGGGCGGAGTCACGCACATCATGACCCAGCCGTGGTGGTTCTACGACGGTCCCGACGCCACGCTCGACCAGAAGATCGACGCGATGTCGCGCTACCGCGAGGACTTCCTACCGGACTAAGGCCGATGTCACGCCAACAGTGCCGACGGTACGAGGGAGACCACGAACGGATCGGTGAGCGCCAACTCCTCGTCGCCGACCGCACGACCGACCTGCACATACGCCTCGTCGCGCAACGCCCACGCCGTGATCGACGGCTCGTCGGGATCGACGACCCAGTAATGGGCACCTCCGGCACGCGAAAGACGGTCCTTTTTCAACAGCAGGTCGATGCTGCGAGTAGACGGCGAGAGCACCTCCACTGCCACCAAAGGCGCCACCGGCAGATCTCGCTCCGTGAACGCGTGCCGCGGCGCGACCAATAGGTCCGGCTGGATCACCGTGTCCGCCGCCAGCACAACGTCGAGCGGGGAGGTCAGCACCTTGCAGTCCGCTGGACAGGCCTCGTTCAGGACGCTGAACAGGTTCGCAATCGCCCACTGATGCAGGACGCGCGGCGCAGGGCTCACGATCAGAACCCCATCCAGGAGTTCGTACCGGTGCCCGTCATCGGGCAGCGAATCGAGGTCGTCGCGGGTCAGTGCCCGACCCCGTGGCAGGCCCAGCACCTCGGTCGTCATAGCAGTCATCGTAAGCTCCTCCATCCCCCATGGCCACGCAATCTATCGGGCGTCAATGCCGCCGCAGCGTCCGTCAGCCGCCCGCCGACGTCGACCTGTGGAAAACGGAGAACTGTGGAAAACGCCGGTGTTCACCCCTTGGCGAACGGGTTGTTCTCGAACCAGAGGTTGTCTTCGACGAGGCGCTCGCTGCGCCAGCCGTCGGCGGTGCGCACGAGGCTGTGGTTGTAATAGCCACCGCAGAACGACACCCCTTCGACCCCGGGGATTTGCAGCGGGTTGTAGAACATCGCGCGGACCGTCGCGGTGTCGCCGTCGATCTTGGAGTCGATGTTGAGGACGTAGTGCATCGTCATCGGCAGCAGGACGAGGTTCTTCGACAGCCAGTCGACCGTCTCGTCGAGCGTGCCGGCCTCACCGTGCGGCGCCGACGTGTAGTCGATCCACGCGTCGGGGGTGAACACCGTGCGGTACAGCTCCCAATCGCGCGAGTCGACGGCGGTCGCGTAGCGGGTCAGGAGACGGCGGATCTCCGCCTCGTCGAGTAGGAGTCGCAGGGCAGAATCGTCGACGGTCATGCGGGCATCATGCCAGCAGTGCCGACGGGACCAGGCTGATGTCGAAGGGTTCGGTGAGGGTCAGTTCCTCGTCCCGTGCCGCGTGCCCGGCTTGCACGTAGTCCTCATCACGCAACACCCACGCGGTGATCGAAGGCTCGTCGGGGTCGACCACCCAGTAGTTCGCGCATCCCGCCCGACGAAGGCGGTCCTTCTTCAGCAGTAGATCGATGTTTCTCGTCGACGGCGAGAGGACCTCCACGGCCAGCAAGGGCGCACCCGGCAGGTCCCGGTCGGTGTACGCGTCCCGGGGCGCGACGAGGAGGTCCGGCTGGATCACCGTGTCCTGCGCGAGCACGACGTCGTACGGGGCGAAGAAGAGTTCCAAGTCGGCCGGACACACCTCGAGTACGCGTACGACGAGACTCCTCAGCATCCTCTGGTGAATGGTTCGCGGCGCCGGGCTCACGATCAGCACCCCATCCAGGAGTTCGTACCGGTGCCCGTCATCGGGCAGCGAATCGAGGTCGTCGCGGGTCAGTGCCCGACCCCGTGGCAGGCCCAGCACCTCGGTCGTCATAGCAGTCATCGTAAGCTCCTCCATCCCCCATGGCCACGCAATCTATCGGGCGTCAACGCCGGCGCGGCGCCCGTCAGCCGCCCGCCGACGTCGACCTGTGGAAAACGGAGAACTGTGGAAATCTCCGGCGCAGGTACCTACCCGCCCGCCTGTGACCCGGCGAAGTAGGCGACTTTCACCTGCACCTTCGTCGGCGGGCCGAAGTGGGGATTGTCCGGACCGAGTTGGCCCATATCGACGGTCCAGTAGGCCTTCGACCGGTCGACCGCCGACGTCGCATTCTCGGCCTGCAGCACCACCTCGCCGCCCTGACCCGTGCACGAATACGCCCCGACCATCCCGTCAGAGCGCCCGCCCCATGCGCCGCCGACACGGGCCCGGCAGCGCCTGCCATCGGCCAGTTCCATCCCCCACGGCTCGGGTTGGGCCGACGGCTCGGCCTGCAACGGCAGCTTGCCCGACGTGATCCGCCACTCGAGGAGTTCACGCGTCCACGGGTCGGTGCCGCACAGCAGCTTTGCGCCGTCCCCCGGCCAGCACACATCGGCATTCTGCGCCGACGCTCCGCACCCGCCGAACACGCCTATCGTCGTCGCAGCGCGGCTGATCGTCGCATAGTCGCAGTCGATGGTGTTGTCGTCGATCGCCGGCGCGGCGGAAAAGCCCTTGGCCGGCTTACCGTCGACGACCGCAATGATCGTCTCGACCTTCGTGCCCTTGTCCGGCCCGGGTCCGGGCGACGCATTGCACGCGGCGAGGAACAGCACACCCATCACGACGACCAGTAGACGCATGTACCCACTCTCCCACTCCAGTCAGAGTCACCCGCCCAGCAACTCGCGGATCTTCCGGAGCTCCTCGGGGATCATCGCCGCGAC
>CAZVVS010000456.1:0-4200 GCA_964630585.1 uncultured Gordonia sp. | reverse complement strand
ACGATGCCCAGAACCAAGAGACCCTGTATGTTAACGGCATCTCTCTGGCTTCAACTTCGATCAACTTGTCGCCGGATTACGACACGCAGCCGCTCGTCATCGGAGCCGATTATGAGAACAGCGTGCCTGTGTACTTCTTTCCCGGCCGCATCGACGAGGTGACGCTCTACAACCGCGCCCTCTCGGCGGCCGAGATCCTCGCGATCTACAACGCGGATGGCAGCGGCAAGTGTCAACCTACGCCGACACCCACTGTCGCGAGCACGCCAACGGACACGCCCATGCCGACCCCAACGCCTACAGCGCTGCCGACCGCGCCCGTCATGGCATGGAACACTTTTCTTGGCGGCTACGGCCCGAATGACTTCGCTTACGCGGCAGCTGCGGATGAGAGTGGAAACGCGTATGTCGTGGGCACGAGCCAAAAGACCTGGGGCAGCCCTGAACGGGCATTTTCGGCAGGGGACGATACCTATGTGGTCAAGCTCAACGCCACCGGTGCCATCGTCTGGAGCACCTTCCTGGGCGGTGACGGGCAGGACAGCGCTTCGGCGATCGCCGTGGATGGCGCGGGCAACGTGTACGTGGCAGGATCGAGCGGCGACGCTTGGGGTAGCCCGATTCGCGCCTTCGGCGGTAACAGCGACAGCGACGGCTATGTGGCCAAGCTCGATAGCGACGGCACCTTGGTTTGGAACACGTTCCTCGGCAGTGCCGGCTTCGACAGCGGGGAAGGCCTGGCCCTGAGCGGCGGCAACGTGTTCGTTACCGGTACCAGTGCAGAGACATGGGATTCACCCGTGCAAGCCCACGCGGGCGGATTCGACGCCTACGCCGTCAAGCTGGGGCCCTCCGGCGCCATCGCCTGGAGCACGTTCACGGGCGGCCCCGGCTACGAGTTCGGTTACGGGCTTGCCGTGGCGGCCGACGGCTCGGTGCTGGTGGGAGGCCGCAGCGACAGCACCTGGGGCACGCCGGTGCGTGCGTTCTCGTCTGGCCAAGACGCGTTCGTGTCCAAGCTCACCTCGGCCGGCGCCCCGGCTTGGCACACTTTCCTGGGCGGGTCTGGCTGGGACGATGCTTGGAGCCTCGCGGTTAACGACGGCGGCGAGGTGTTCGTCGCCGGCCGCAGCAATGCCGACTGGGGCTCGCCGGTGCGGGCTTATTCCGGCGACTGGGACGTGTTCGTCGTCGAGCTTACCACGTCCGGCGGGCTGACCTGGAATACCTTCCTCGGCGGTGCCTCGGCCGAATCCCCGAGCTTCGTGGGCGACAACGAAGCCGCGCTTACCCTGGATAGCAACGGCGACATCGTGGTCGCTGGGTTGAGCTACGCCACCTGGGGTGCGCCGGTGACGGCCTTCGCCGGCAACGGCGACGCGTTCTCCGCCAAAGTCGACCCGACGACGGGCGCGTTGATCTGGAACACCTTCGTCGGCAGCTCTGCATCTGAAACGGGCCGCGGAGTGGCGGTAGATGGGAGCGACAACGTTCTGGTGGTCGGCTACGGGCGTGCATCGTGGGGCAGCCCGGTCCGGCCGCACTCGGGTGAGTTCATCGAGGACGGATTCGCCGCCAGGCTCACCTCGGCCGGCGCGCCAACCTGGCACACATTTCAAGGCACCACCGGCGACTTACAGGACTTGGCCGATGATGTCGCGATTGACGCCGAAGGCCATGCGTACGTCATTGGGACCAGCTATGGGACCTGGGGCAATCCAGTGGACCCGGCCGCGGATATCAGTGGCTTCGTTGCCAAGCTGGACGCATCGGGCAACTTGCTGTGGAACACCTTTGTCGGGCGTTTTGCCCACGACATTGCGGTCGATGACAACGGTGGCGTCATTGTAACCGGCTGGGCGCAGTCATTGAACGGCATGCCGATCCTGCCGCTGAACGGACCAACCGATGCATTTGTCGTCCGGCTGAGCGCGGCCACTGGCGAGGTCATCTGGAGCACCTTCCTTGGCAGCGATGGCTCGGATACCGGGCGGGGGATTGCGCTCGATGACAACGGCGACATCTACGTGGTCGGTTACAGCAATGCCGACTGGCCTGGCTCGGTGCGCGCCTATTCTGGCGGACAGGATGCTTTCGCGGCGAAGTTGGACGAAGATGGCGCGATCGAGTGGCATACCTTTCTCGGCGGATCCGGTTTTGACCAAGGCGAAGCCGTAGACGTCGATGCATCCGGCAACGCCCACGTAGCCGGCAACAGCGATGGCACCTGGTCCGCACCTGTCCGCAGCCATTCTGGATCCAACGATGGCTTCGCGGCGCAGCTCTCGCCTACGGGTGTTCTGACGTGGAACACGTTCCTGGGCGGATCCAGCTACGACATCAGCACCGGAATTGCTCTGGATGCGGATGGTGAGATCCTCGTCGTCGGCGACAGCAGCGCGACCTGGGGATCTCCGGTTCGCGCGTTTTCCGGGTTCAACAACGCATCCCTTGCCAAGCTGGACGAGGCGGGTGCGTTGGTGTGGAACACCTTTATCGGGGGCCAGTTTGTCAGCGGACGGGCGGTCACGACGAGCAACGTCGGTGACGTCTACGTGTCGGGCGTGAGTGGATCCTGGGGATCGCCGATACGCGCCTATGGCGGTGGCAACTCGGACGCCTTGCTCGCGCGCGTCGATTCCAATGGCAACCTGGTCTGGCACGCGTTCTTCGGTGGACTTTCGCAGGACCAGGCCGAAGGGATTGCTTTCGATGGAAACGGCTACATCTATCTGACTGGCTCGTTGACCGATGGCCTGCACCCGAGCTGGGGCGTTCCAGTACAAACTTACACCAGTGGCTCCGAAGCCTGGGCCGTGAAGTTCTACGACCCCCCACCCCCGACACCAACGCCGACATCCACCAACACCCCGACCGAAACGCCGACGTCGACAAATACCCCGACGAACACGCCGACCTCCACCGATACGCCGACGTCGACAAACACGCCGACGAACACACCGACCCCGACCGACACGCCGACGTCGACGAATACCCCGACGAACACGCCAACCCCGACCGACACGCCGACGTCGACGAACACACCGACCGACACGCCAACCCCCACACCGACGATCACCCCGACACCTACCCATACCCCCGTGGCGACGATCACCCCGACGCCGACGATCACGCCGACTCCCTCCCGCACGTTCACGCCGACCCGGACGTTCACCCCAACCCGGACGCCGACGCGCACCCGCACGCCGACCCGCACCCGCACGCCCACGAGGACGCCCCGACCGACGAAGACTCCCGTGCCGACGAAGACGCCGACGCCGGTCATCACCGGCACGCCGCCGACCGCCACCAGCTCGCCGACCAGGACTTCGACGCGGACTGCAACGCCCCTGCCCACGAAATCGCCGGTACCGACGGTGACCGGCACGCCACCGACGGAGACACCTACGCGCACGCCAACGCCGACCAGGACGTCGACTCCGACGGCCACACCATCGCCGACTGCGACAGGCACGCCGATCGGGACAGGCACGCCGGCCACGCCGACTACGGCGGCTACGCCGACCAACACCCCCACGGCCAGCGGTGTCGCTCCAATCCATCAACAAACAGTGACCGGCGGCTCGTCGGGCTCGTCGACGGTGGCCTCGGGCAGCCTGTCCGCGGGATCCAGCGGCGATGTCCACCTCGTGGCGATCTCCACCAGGCCGATGGTCGCGGCGATCTCGGTATCCGGGCTTGGCCTCACGTGGAGCCTGGTCAAGGGCCAGTGTTCCGGGCGCGGCAACACGCTCGTCGAGCTGTGGCAGGCCCAGGGCGCGGGCACGGCCGGGGCGGTCACGGCGGCGCTCGCCGGCACGCCGACGAATGCGGTGATCACCGTTTCCCGCTACTCGGGGTCCAGCGGCACCGGCAACAGCGTCTCCGCCAACACGCTGGGGGTCAACGGCGCTTGCAGCGGGGGAACCGACACGAACAGCTACAGCGTGAACCTGACAACGACCGTGAACGATGCGCTGGCCTTCGGCGGCGCCGCCCTCCGCAACCGCGCCCACACACCGGGTGCAGGCTACACCGAGCGTGCCGAGGTGATGCAGGGTGCCGGTGGCGATGTCGCCGGAGCGGCGGCCGAGGACAAGGTCGTGGTGACCAGCGGGACCGTGGCAGTCGACGGGACCTTCGGGGGCACGGTGGACTGGGCGGTGGTGGCGGTGGAAATCAAGCCATAGGCAAGGGTCC
>CAZVVS010000455.1:0-4241 GCA_964630585.1 uncultured Gordonia sp. | reverse complement strand
CAGCGCCGGTAGTCGGTGAACTCGGGTGTCACGTCAGGAGTGCTGCCGCCGGCGATGGCGAGTCCGGCCTCGAAGAGGTCGGTGAACAGCACCTGCCAGCTCACCGCGTCGGTGGCCAGATGGTGGATGGCGAGCAGGACGAGGTCGGTGGCCTCGCCCGCACGCAACCGGGTCGCGGCGAGCATCGCGCCGGCGTCCGGGTCGATCCGCTCGTTGGCGGCCCGCGCCGCGGGGGTGATCAGCGCCGCCAGGTCGGGGCCCGACACCGCGTCGAGCACCTCGCGCGGGTCGATCGCACCCGGTGCGCGGGTGACGACCGAACCGTCGACGACGGTGGCGCGCAGCATGTCGTGGGCATCGATCACAGCCTGAAGAACCGACACCAACTCCTCGTCGGAGACGGCGGCGGGCAGGGCGAGCAGGGCGGTCTGCGTGAACCGGCGGTAGTTGCCGTACTCGTACATCCACTCGACGACGGGCAGTGGGTCGACGGTCCCGTACTCGCGGGCGGCGACCACCGCCTCGATCGCGGCAGCCCGATCGACGGCGGCAGCCGCATCACGAATAGTGCTGTGCGCCAACATGTCTCGTGCCGCAATCCGATGTCCCTGGTTGCGCAGGGCGTTGACGACCGCCATCGCGACGATGCTGTCGAGGCCGTAGTCGAAGAGGTCGTCGGTGACGCCGGGCCCGGTGCCGAGCAGGTCGGCGATCGCGGCGGCCACGGCGCGCTCGGTATCGGTCGCGGGCTTCTCACCGTCGACGTGGTCGGCGAAGGCGGCGGCCGCGGAATCAGCCAACGCCTTGGCGTCGAGTTTGCCGTTGCTCATCATGGGCAGGGCGGGCAGGCACACGATCCGCGCGGGCACCATGTGCGCGGGGACCTGCCGGCCCAATGCGCGGCGGACCGTCGCAGCGTCCAGGTCGGGTCCCTCGGCACCGACGACGAAGCCGACGAGGGCTGCACCGGTGGGCCGCGGCGTGGCGAGCACGGCCGCCGTGCGCACCCCCGGTACGCGGCGCAGTCCGGCCTCCACCTCGCCCAGTTCGATGCGGTAGCCGCGGATCTTGACCTGGTCGTCGCTGCGGCCGACGAACTCGAGGTTGCCCTCGCTGCTCCACCGCACGAGATCGCCGGTGCGGTACATCCGCTGACCCGGTTGCGCCGGGTCGGCGACGAACCGCGTAGCGGTCTGACCGGGTCGGCAAAGATAGCCGCGGGTCAGCTGCGCGCCGCTCAGATACAGCTCGCCGACGACGCCGACGGGTGTGGGGCGCAGCCGTGAGTCGAGCACTGCAGCACGCATCCGCCGCGTCGCGCGGCCGATCGTCGGGTTGGTGGTGTCGGCGACGCGAGCGACCGCAGCCTCGACCGTCGTCTCGGTGGGCCCGTAGCAGTTGTGGACCTCGGTGGTCTCCAACGAACCCAGCTGTGCCCACAGCTGTGGGCCGATCGCCTCGCCGCCCAGGGCCAGCACGCTCAACCCCTGCGAGCCCGCGCCGACCAGTCCGGCGGCGGCTAGCTGCGCAAACATCGACGGGGTGGTGTCGATCATGTCGATCTGGGCGTCGCGCAAACCGGCGACGAGGCGGCTGGCGTCGCGCATCTGCTCGTCGGAGAACAGGTGCAGTTCGTGGCCGTCGAGCAGTGCCGCGAGCGGTTGCCAAGAGGCGTCGAAACTGAACGTCCACGCATGCGCGACCCGCAGCGGTCGGCCGAGGCGCGCCCTCGCTGGGGCGAGCATGCGGTCGCGGTGATCGGCAGCGTAGCTGGCGACGGCACCGTGCGTGCCGACGACGCCCTTGGGCTCGCCGGTGGAGCCGGAGGTGAAGATGACGTAGGCGGCGCTCTCGGACTGCAGCTCCGGCGACGGCGGGGTGGCGGGCTGCTCGGCCAGTCGCGACACCACGTCGGGATCGTCGACGACGAGGCAGGTGCGGCCGGCGAAGCGCTCGGCGTCGGCGGCGGTGGTCAGCACGACGGTGGCGTCAGTCGTCGCCAACAGGAACTCGATCCGGTTGGGGGGTAGCGCGAGGTCGACGGGCACGTAGGCGGCGCCGGCTAGATGCGCGGCGAGGATCGCGACGACGGAGCGGCCCGACCGTGGCAGCGCGACGGCGATGACCGGCTCGGAGGGCCCACTGGGCGCTGTTTGAGGGCCCACTCGGCGGTCTTCGAGGGCCCACTCGGCGGAAAGGAGGTGGGCGAGGCGGGCGGCGTCGGCGAGGAGTTCGCCGTAGGTCCAGGACCCGTCGTCGGCGACCAGGGCAGTCGCGTTTGGATTGCGCTCGACCGCCGCAGTGAAAGCCTCGACGGTGGTCTCGGCAGGGACGGTGTCCTCGGCAGCGGCACCGGCCGAACCACCGATGAGTGCGTGCTCCTCGGGAAGGAGGATGTCGAGGGAATCCGGGTCGTCGGTGTCGGGCAGCTGGCGACAGACCTGCAAGACACGGCGCGCGACGTCGGCGGCCACAACGCCACCGAGGGCGTCGGGCTGCGATTCGGTGATGACGACGAGCTCACCGTCGACGAGGTAGGCCACGACCGTCAGCGGGTAGTGCGACAGGCTCTCCATCGCCAACGGCAGGAAACGGGCCCCGTCGGCCGCGGTGACCGGCTGGGTGGCCGACCCGATGGGTGCGTTCTCGAAGACAAACAGGGTGTCGAAGAGCGGCGAATGCCCGGCGGCACGGGAGATATCGGCGAGGCCCAGGTAGGCGATGTCGCGCTGGCGCGCCGACGCTCGCTGCAGCGAGCGGCAATGGTCGACGATGCTCGCCGCGCCCTCGGAATCGAGGTCGACGCGGGCGGGCACGGTGTTGATGAACAGGCCGACCATCTCGTCGACCCCGTCCACGCCCTGTGGGCGCCCGGAGACGGTGGTGCCGAACACCACGTCACGCCGATCGGTGAGGCGGCCCAGGACCGTCGCCCACGCGAACTCGACGGCGGTGTTGACGGTGAGCCCGTTGCGCCGCACCCAACCGACGAAGCGTTCGGTCTCCGCGGCTGACAGCGCATGCCGGGTACGGGCGGGCTCCGCGTCGGGAATGACACCCGTGCCCAGCAGCAGCGGCTCGACGTCGGCCAGTTCGCGTGACCACGTTGCGAGTGTGGCGGCCCGGTCCTGACGGCCGAGCCAGGCGATGTAGTTGCGGTAGGGCCGCACCGGGCCGAGCCCTTCGGCGCTGCCGTCGGCGTTATAGATCGCGAGAAGCTCGCCGAAGAACAGCGCCAACGACCACCCGTCCATGAGGACGTGGTGCACGGTCAGCAGCAACCGGAAACGACCGTCGGGCAGCTCCGCGAGCACGGCGCGCAACAGCGGGCCGCGGCGCAGGTCGAACCGCTTGAGCCGCTCGTCGACGACGAGCCGGTCGAACTCGGCACCGTCGACACGGACACTGCGCCAGGGCAGCGCGACCGACGCCGGGACGATCTGCACCGGGTGCGGCACGCCGGTGTCCCAGAGCGACACCCGCAGGTTGGGGTGACGATCCAGTATCGCTTCGAGGCTCGCGCGCAGCACGTCCTCACGCACCGGTCCGGTGATCTCGGTGACGAACTGCATGCTGTAGAGGTCCAGCCCGTCGGCGCCGGCCACCTCGGCGAGGGAGAACAATCCCTCCTGCAGCGGCGACAGCGCCAGGACGTCGACGACCTCGGGGGCCGCGCTTTGGGTCTCGGTGGTCACTACTGCTGTGCCTTCCAGGCCGCACTCACCGAGGCGAGCAGGTCGTCGGACAGCCCCGACGCCGACATCGCGGCCGGCTCGTCGGCAACTGTGTCACCGGCTTCCTTCGCGGCCTGCTCCGCCACGGCGGCATCGAGCAGCGCCTGGCCCTCGCCGGCGTCGACCGACTCGGCGAGCTCGACGATCGAGTAGTAGTCGAACACCTGCTGCGGGCTCATCACCAGTCCGGCCGCGGCGGCCTTGGCAGCCCACTGCAGCGAGATGACGCTGTCGCCGCCGACGGCGAAGAAGTTGTCCTCGCGACCGATCCCGGCCACGCCCAAGAGCTCTTCCAGCAGCGCGATGAGCGTGGTCTCGGTGGGCGTCTGGCCCGGTCCGCCGAGCGTGTCGAGCACCATAACGGGGGCGGGGGCCGCACTGGTGTGGTTGTCCACGACGAAGGACTCCGGCGCGAGGGCGCGCAGGGTCTCGGCCAGCGCCGGTCCGGCACCCTGTCCATTCTTGTCCCAGCTGCTCACGGACTGTGCGTCGGTGAGGCCAGAGTGA
>CAZVVS010000454.1:0-4247 GCA_964630585.1 uncultured Gordonia sp. | reverse complement strand
GACCATGGGTGAGCCCAATAAGGTACGTGTGGCCATTGTGGGCGTGGGAAACTGCGCTTCATCCTTGGTCCAGGGAGTCGAGTACTACCGCGACGCGGATGAGAACGGGACCGTTCCCGGCCTCATGCACGTCACGTTCGGTCAGTACCACGTGCGCGACGTCGAGTTCGTCGCCGCGTTCGACGTCGACGCCAAGAAGGTCGGCTTCGACCTCTCCGAGGCGATCAACTCGTCGGAGAACAACACCATCAAGATCTGCGACGTGCCGCCGCTGAACGTGCCCGTGCAGCGCGGCCACACCCTCGACGGTCTGGGCAAGTACTACAAGGAGACCATCACCGAGGCCGACGGCACCGGTGTGGACGTCGTCGCGGCGCTCAAGGACGCCGACGTCGACGTGCTCGTCTCCTACCTGCCCGTGGGCTCGGAAGAGGCTGACAAGTTCTACGCGCAGTGCGCCATCGACGCAGGTGTCGCCTTCGTCAACGCCCTGCCGGTCTTCATCGCGTCGGATCCCGTGTGGGCGAAGAAGTTCGCTGACGCCGGTGTGCCGATCGTCGGTGACGACATCAAGAGCCAGGTCGGTGCGACCATCACCCACCGCGTGATGGCGAAGCTGTTCGAGGACCGCGGCGTCGCCCTCGACCGCACCTACCAGCTCAACGTCGGCGGCAACATGGACTTCAAGAACATGCTCGAGCGTGAGCGCCTGGAGTCCAAGAAGGTCTCCAAGACCCAGGCCGTCACCAGCAACCTGAACGGCTCGCTGGCCGGCAAGGTCTACGACAAGAACGTGCATATCGGCCCGTCGGACTACGTCGCGTGGCTCGATGACCGCAAGTGGGCCTACGTCCGCCTCGAGGGTCGCGCCTTCGGTGACGTGCCGCTGAACCTGGAGTACAAGCTCGAGGTGTGGGACTCGCCGAACTCGGCCGGCATCATCATCGACGCCGTGCGCGCCGCGAAGATCGCCAAGGACCGCGGCCTGGGCGGCCCGATCCTCCCGGCCTCGGCCTACCTGATGAAGAGCCCGCCCGAGCAGATCGCCGACGACGTCGCGCGTGCTCAGCTCGAGGCGTTCATCATCGGCGCCGAGTAAGAATCCGCGTCGAGTAGCACTCGCAAACAGGGCCTCCACCTTCGGGTGGGGGCCCTGTTTCGTGTGTTGAACTGCGAGTTCAGGGCACACTCCCCGGGCGGAGGGAGGGCCGTTTGTCGTGGGTGCATACGGTCGCAAACGGCATAGCGAGCGGGGTCACAGATGGCTGTGTATGGTGTTGCACACCATATTGTGTATTTGCCCGTTTACGGGCCCCCAAACTGCAAGGGAGATGGCTGGATGGCTGTCAAGGTCGACTACTACGGCAAACTCGATGTGCCTCGCGACGCCGACGTGGATGCGATCAACGAGGCGATACGAGGAAAGCAGCGGCAGTGGCGCAAGGCGACGAATTCTCCAGATATGAGTACTCGGCACGAAGCCGAGACGTGGTGGAGGTGGTTGAACGAAGCCAGTGACACGCTGACGAACCCGCAGCGTCGGAGCGAGTACGACCGCGAACTCAACACCAGCGGCGTACAGGCCGAAGTCCAGCCGCAAGGGGGTGGTGGCGCGGGGACCGACTGGGTCGCCCAGGCGCGGGATAGCCTGGGGCGCGGCGACTACCACTCGGCCGCGTATGCGGCCCGGGAGGCGACGCACACGATCGGAAATAGCGCAGAATCCTGGTCGTTGCGATCTCGCGCCAATGCGGGTCTCGGCAACGCGCAGGACGCCCTGTACGAGGCGAAGCAAGCCACGACGATTGAGACCAACAACGCCGAGTATCACTTTCAGTTGGGCATGGTTCAGGAAGATCTCGATCAGTACCCCGATGCGATGAGCTCGTATCAGGTAGCGATGCGGCTCGATCCGTCGGCACCCCAGTACATGGTCGCCGTCGCCAGTGTCATGGCGGACACCGGCCAGGTTGACCCAGCCCTGGACCTCATTCGCCAGAACCTCCAGCGGTTCGACGGCGAGCAGCTGGTCCACGACTACTACGCGTACCTGCTGCTCCAAAAGGCCGAGAGCATTCCTCGCAAGACCGGCCCCGGCACATACGTGATCACATCGAAGGACGAAATCGATGCGATGCGCCCCCTCCTTGCCGAAGCCAAATCTCACAGCAAAGACCCTGATCTCGACCAGGATATTCAGAAGACGGAAGCCTACGTCAACAAGAGTGAAGAGAGGACGTTCAATGTTCCCGGCGATTCGTTGCGCCTAAAGGCACTGATCCTCTTCTCGCCGCTGATCTTGATTCTTATTGGTGCTGTGGCAGGGGGCGGCGGGGCCACGGCCCTCTTCATCTGCCTCGGGTTGCTGGCCGGCGTCGGCGTCTACTTCCTTTGCTGGGTCCCGCGCTACAAGGTCGCCAGTCGGATGTTGGGCGTCTGATGGCAGTCGCAGACCGACAGGAAGCGCGTGGCAATGGGTAGGGCCGTGGGCATAGACCTCGGCACCACCTACTCTGCCGTCGCATCTATCGCGGCCGGCGCGCCCGAGGTAATCCGCAACTCCGATGGCGATTACACAACGCCGTCGGTGCTGTACTTCGACGGCGACGAAGTGACCCTGGGTGTGCAGGCCGAGAACATGCGGGTGAATGCAGAGGGCGACGTCGTGTCCCTCGTCAAGCGGCAGATGGGCAATGTCGACTTCGTGTTCGTGCCGGACAGCAACGACAACGAGTACCGTGCCGAGGATCTTTCCGCGTTGATCTTGTCGAAGCTGGTCGCCAACGCCGAGGACATCCTCGGCGAGGAGATCACTGACGTGGTCGTCACGGTGCCGGCCTATTTCGAGGATGCGCACCGCAACGCGACGCGTACTGCTGCCGAGATCGCGGGTCTCAAGGTGCTGCAGTTGATCAACGAACCGACTGCTGCGGCGCTGAGCTATGGGCTCGATTCCGGGTTCACCGGAAACCTGCTCGTCTACGACCTCGGCGGTGGAACTTTTGACGTCACCGTCCTTCGCCGCGAGGGGAACGAGTTCAAGGTCTTGTCGTCCATGGGCGACCGAAATCTCGGCGGCTTTGACTTCAACAACAAACTCTTCTCCGTGGTGGATGCAAAGTTCACCGAGGCGACGGGAAGTCCGATCCCGGCGGACTTGCACACGCAGGTCCTCCAGACCGTCGAGGATGCCAAACGCCGCCTATCGCAGGCGGACAAGGCGACGGTGTTCGTTTCTGCTCTCGGTCAGAACGTCAAGGTGCAGGTGACGCGCGAAGAGTTCGAGGCTGCCGCCGGATTCCTGTTGAAAACCACCGAGTTTCTCGTCGACGATGCTGTCGAGGGCGCGGACCTCGAGTACTCCGAGATCGACAAGGTCATCCTCGTCGGCGGGTCGACGCGGATGCCGATGGTGGCCGAACTGGTGGAGAAGCTGACCGGCCAAGTACCCGATCGCTCAGTTCACCCGGATCAGGCCGTTGCCCTTGGTGCGGCCATCATCGCCGACAAGGCCAGTGCCGACAAGGCGGGAATGCTGCCAGCACTCCCTGCCAGCCGTGACCTTGAATTCACTGATGTCATCAGCCACGGCGTCGGTATGCTTGCGCTCAACCCCGCGCAGCAGTTTGTGTACAACATCGTCCTACCTGCGCAGTCCACGATTCCGTCGCAGGTCATCGAGGACCGCTTCGCAACTTCCGTCGCCAATCAGCGGGAACTCAACCTGCAAATTGCGGTGGGGGATACCGATGGGGTCGCCCCCAACCAGGTGGAGATCTTGGGTGAGAGCCTGCTCAAGGTACCGCCGGGGCGACCGGCCAATAGCCCGCTTCGAGTGGTCTTCTCGGCCGATATCGACGGCATGATCCATATACAGCTCATCGACCTCACCGACGGCATAAGCCTGGGCGAGATGGAAGTGAAGCGGCCGTCGGGGATGAGCCCCGACCAGGTGGAGCGTGCTCGGATCAAGCTCCAGGCGGCGGAGTTCACGTGATTGAAGGATTGGTCCTGTGACCGAGGGTGAGCAAGTGAACTCTGGTGGGCAACCAGATCCCGATGGGCCGTCGATGGCCGAAATCGCTCAGAGGATCGGCGAGCTCACTGAGCTATTCCGCCGGCGGCTACTGAACGACGCCCGTGGCAACGAAGTCGTCGCCGAGCTCCGCAATCGGTCAGCGCTTGATGAAACGCTCCTGGTCGGCCGAGTCCTGCGGCCCATCGCGATGCGGCTCGTGTCGGTGGTC
>CAZVVS010000453.1:0-4254 GCA_964630585.1 uncultured Gordonia sp. | reverse complement strand
AGGAGCTCTTTAAGAAAGGCTTCGGCCATCGAGACCTGTTCGTCGTTGAGTTCGAAGTCCATGGTGTGTGAGTGCTCCCTCAGAGGCCGAGGACGGCTTTGTCGATGATTTGGCGCTGGACCTCGGAACTACCGCTGTAGATCGAGACCTTGCGGTAGTTGAGGTAGTGCGGGACCGACCGCTGGGCCCACGCCGGGGCGGTGATGTCGGCGGTGCCGTTGGCTGCCGCCGGATCCGGCGGTGCGACGGCCAGCGAGCTGGGGCCGGCGATGTCGGCGAGAATCTCGGTGGCGGCCTGCTGGAGTTCGCTGCCGCGCAGCTTCAGCAGACTCGATGCCGGGTTCGGTTTGCCGTCGGCCGAGGAGGCGACGACGCGCAGCTGGGTCAGTTCCAGCGCGAGGAGCTCGTTCTCCAGCTCGGCGATCCGGGCCGCGAACAGCGGGTCGTCGAGCAGGGTTCCGTCGGCCGTCTTCGTCTCCGCGGCGAGCTTCTTCGCAGTGGAGAGGGCCAGCTTGGTGTTGCCGACACGGGCGACGCCGGTGCGCTCGTTGCCCAGGAGGAACTTTCCGTACGACCAGCCGGCGTTCTCCTCGCCGATGAGTTGGTCGGCCGGAACCCGCACGTCGTTGAAGAAGACCTCGTTGACCTCGTAGCCACCGTCGATGAGCTGGATCGGGCGGACCTCGATGCCGGGCGAGTTCATCTCGATGACCAGGAAGCTGATGCCGGCCTGGCGCTTCGGGGCGTCGGGGTTGGTGCGGACGAGGGCAAAGATCCAATCCGCGTACTGGCCCAGCGTCGTCCACGTCTTCTGGCCGTTGACGACCCACTCGTCCCCGTCACGGACGGCTTTGGTCTTCAGCGAGGCGAGGTCGGAACCGGCCTCAGGTTCCGAGAATCCCTGGCACCACCAGATGTCGCAGTTGGCGGTCGGCGGCAGGAACCGCTCCTTCTGCTCCTGGGTACCGAACTCGGCGATGACCGGGCCGACCATGGCGGCGTTGAAGGCCAGCGGCTCGGGGACCGAGGCCAGCGCCATCTCCTCGCGCCAGATGTGGTACTGGATGGGGGTCCAGTCACGTCCGCCCCACTCGACCGGCCAGTTCGGGACGCACAGGCCCGCCTCGTTGAGGATCCGCATGGTGGTCACCATGTCGGAGGGGAAGTCGCCGTGCCCGTCGGCGGCGCGCTCACGGATGTCGGCGGGGATCTGCGTGGTGAAAAAGGTGCGCATCTCTTCGCGGAACGCGACCTCTTCGGCGGATGGTTTCAGGTGCATGGTTCTTTGATACTCCGGTTGTGTTCGTCGTTGGTCGGAACCGCACCGATCGCTCTGCGCCGTCCGTGTAGCGTCGGCTGCCATGACCAGAGTCAGTGCGTTCAACGACGACGATTGCCTTGGTGAGCTGGACGCGGTGGGCGTCGCCCAGGCGATTAAAGCAGGCCGGTTCTCCGCTGAAGAAGCGGCCCGTGCCGCGCTGGCGCGGATCGACGCGGTCGAGCCGCAGTTGTCCGCGGTGGCGCAGGACGACCGGGAGCGCGGGCTCGCCCGCGCCGTCAACGGTGACCTGCCCGACGGGCTGCTGCGCGGCGTGCCGTCGATGATCAAGAACAACACGCACTTCGCCGGGATCCCCACGCAACACGGATCGGCGGCAGTGCCGCCGATCCCCGCCGGACACAACGAGCCGTTCACCGACCAGTTGCTCGCGACCGGCGTCAACATCCTCGGTGCCACGACGCTGCCGGCCTTCGGCCTGACCGCATCCACCGAATACGTCGACCGTCCTCCGACGCGCAATCCGTGGAACACTGACTACTCCGCGGGCGCGTCGTCGGGCGGATCCGCCGCGTTGGTCGCCGCCGGTGCCCTGCCGATCGCGCACGCCAACGACGGCGGCGGCTCCATCCGGATCCCGGCTGCCTGCTGCGGCCTCGTCGGGCTCAAGCCGACCCGTGACCGGGTGGCCAAGTCGGCGGAGGCGGCGGGCATGCCCATCGACCTGATCTCCAACGGTGTGGTCACCCGGACCGTCCGCGACACGGCATACTTCCTCGCTGACTCCCAACGTCACGTCCCCGCCAACGGCATGCCGGCCCTGGGCCTGGTGGAGGGCCCCAGCATGCGCCGGCTGCGAATCGCGCTGATCAGCGAGCCGATCACCGGACAGCTGCTGGACTCGGACACGTCGCTCGTGATGGAAGATGTCGCCGAGCTGCTGGCCGCGCAGGGCCACCACATCGACCGTGTGCCGCTGCCGATCGACCGCCGCTACGTCGACGATTTCCTGGGGTACTGGGCGTTGCTCGCGTTCTCCATCGACCACTTCGGCAAGCGCGTCATCAGCAGCGGTTTCGACCGGTCGCAACTCGACCCGTTCACCCGCGCCCTCTCGCGCAAGTTCGCGCGGCGGGTGTGGGGGGCGCCCGGTGCCTTGCGCGGCCTGCGCAAAGCGACCGGCCAGTTGGGGAGCCTCTTCGACCGCTTCGACGTCGTCTTCACCCCGACGCTGGCCCATGCGACGCCGGAGATCGGGTACCTGGACCCTGCCGCCGACTTCGACGAGCTGCTCGACCGCCTCATCCGATATGTCGCCTTCACCCCGGCGAACAACACCTCCGGCACCCCCGCGATCAGCCTGCCGCTGGGGCAGACCCGCGACGGTCTGCCGATCGGCATGCAGTTTGCGGCTTACCTGGGCCAGGAGCAGACGCTGCTCGAGCTCGCCTACGAGCTCGAGGCGCTGCGCCCCTTCGCCCGCATCCAGAACTGACCCACAGGATCGCGGCGAACGGACCCCGGTGAGTTTCACGTTCTTTTACGTGGCAGCAACACGGCCCCGCTAGTTTGTCCACAGACGAACGCGGTTCATTGCGTGGTGAAACGCGCGCCGCGGTCGGTCATGACACAAGGAGAAAGTTGATGTCCTTTCGATTGGCACGAAACGGTGCGGTAGCCGTTGCCGCGGCCGCAGCGATGGCACTCGCCGGCTGCAGTTCGGGGTCGGACTCCGACAAGGCCGCCGAGTCCTGCGATCCGACGCAGGCCACGGTGGCCGCGCCCGGTCCGGTCAGCACGGACCCCCTCAACATCGGGACACTGCTCCCCGAGACCGGCAGCCTCGCCTTCCTCGGCCCGCCCATGGCGGCCGGTGTGAAGCTCGCGGTCAATGAGATCAACGCCAACGGCGGTGTGCTGGGCAAGCCGGTGAAGCTGACTACCGGTGACTCCGGCGACACCACCACCGACACTGCCAGCGCGACCGTCGACCGCGAACTCGCCGCCGGCACCCAGGTCATCGTCGGTGCCGCCTCGTCGGCGGTGTCGTTGAAGGTGCTCGACAAGATCGCCTCGGCCGGCGCGGTGATGTTCTCGCCGGCCAACACCTCCGACCAATTCACCTGCTACAAGGACCAGGGGATGTACTTCCGGACGGCGCCGCCGGACACGCTGCAGAGCCAGGCGCTCGCGCAGACGATGGCCGCCGACGGTGTGCAGCGCGTTTCCATCCTCGCGCTCAATGACCCGTACGGCACGGGCCTGGCCGCGAACACCAAGAAGAACCTTGAGGCCGGTGGCATTCCCGCCGACCAGATCCAGACGATCATCTACGACCCGAACGCCCAGTCGTTCAACGCCGAGATCGACCAGATTAAGGACTTCAAGCCGGACGGCGTCGCGGTCATCGGCTTCGAGGAGACCTCGAAGATCATCACCCGCATGCACGAGGTCGGCATCGGTCCCAGTGACGGCGTCATGGTGTACGGCACCGACGGCAACATGGGCAACGCGCTCGGTGAAGCCACCGGGCCCGGTCTGCTCAAGGGCATGAAGGGCACGACGCCCGAGACCGACGTCGGCGACAAGTTCCGCGCCCGCCTGAAGAAGGTCGACCCCAAGCTGATCGACTTCAACTACGCCGGTGAGAGCTACGACGCCGTCGTGATCTCCGCGCTCGCCGCGTCGAAGGCAAAGTCGACCAACGGCAAGGGCATCGCGGCGAACATCGTCGCGGTCACCACCGGTGGCACCGAGTGCACGACGTTCAAGACGTGCCTCGCTCTGCTCGACGAGGGCAAGGCCATCGCCTACAAGGGTCCGACGGGCAACCTTGCGCTCAACGCCGCCGGCGACCCGACCAAGGGGTCCTACAGCGTCCGCGAGTTCGGCAAGGACAACAAGCTCGGCGACCCGAAGTTCGTCGTCGTGCAGGCCCAGTGACGACTCGCTGAGCGATAAGCCAGTCGGGGCCG